>JBOGVI010000280.1:0-10925 GCA_050692695.1 Actinomycetota bacterium | reverse complement strand
CAGATCCTTCCCACCCACTCCATCTCGGCGGGCCTGGACTATCCGGGCGTCGGCCCGGAGCATTCGTTCATGAAGGAGGCGGGGCTGGCCGAGTACGTCTCGGCCACGGATGCCGAGGCCCTCGCGGGGTTCCAGGCCCTGGCCACGCTGGAGGGGATCCTCGCGGCCCTGGAGCCGGCGCACGCCGTGGGGTGGCTGCTGAGGCGCCCGTTACCGGAGGGCTCCACCGTGCTGGTGAACCTGTCCGGGCGGGGAGACAAGGACCTCGACACGGTCCGAAAGGCGCTGGGGGCATGACCGGCCAGGGGCCGGACCTCGAGACGGCCCTTCGAGCCCGGCGGGATGGGGGAGGCCGGGCCTTCGTCCCCTACGTGACTGGAGGCCTGGCGGGGGTGGACGTCGACCTGCTCCGCGGCGTGGAGGAGGCCGGAGCCGACGCGGTCGAGGTGGGCATCCCGTTCTCCGACCCCATCATGGACGGCGGCGTGATCCAGGAGGCCTCCCGCCTGGCTCTGGAGGCGGGGACCCGGCCGGCGCACGCCCTGACCATGGTGAAGGAGGCCGGGCTGTCCATCCCAGTGGCGGTGATGACCTACTTCAACCCGGTGCTGCACCATGGCCCGGCCGAGTTCCTTGCCGAGGCGGCCGGGTCGGGGGTGTCGGGCGTCATCGTCCCCGACCTCCCGGTGGACGAGGGCGATGAGTGGGCCGTGCTCTGCGCGAAGGAGTCCGTGGCCCCCGTGTTCCTGGCCGCCCCCGGCTCGTCCCCGGGCCGCCTCCGCCGGATCGCGGAGGCGGCCCGGGGATTCGTCTACTGCGTGGCGACATACGGCGTGACCGGCGAGCGGGAGCGCCTGGCGGGCACTGCCGAGGAAGTGGTGGGGGCGCTCCGGCCCCTCACCGACCTCCCGCTGCTGGTGGGGGTGGGGATCGGGACCCCGGACCAGGCCGCCCAGGCCTGCGCGTTCGCCGACGGCGTGGTCGTGGGCAGCGCCCTGGTTCGCCGCCTCCTGGAGGGCGACCGCGAAGGCGCCCTGTCCCTGGCCCGGGAATTCCGGGAGGCCATCCCACCCGCGTAGGCGTGCCCGCTCAGGCCGGACCGGCCCGCTCTCTCGTACATCGAGGGTGGACGGGGAGGCAGCTTCCCTTCGGGGGCTGGAATGTGGTACGTAGCACCTGTTCGACAGTACGGGAGAGGGGGGAAAGCGCCTCGAGGACCGTGAGGGTTCGCATGCAGGCTGGTGCACGGCAGTTGTGACGCCCGATCCGGCACCGAAGCCGGACCGCCGACGAGAGGGGGGTTCGATGAGGAAACCAAGGTGGCTCGTATCCATCGCCCTGCTCGGGGCCCTGGCCCTCGTGTCCGCCGCCTGCGCGGAGGAGGAAGCCCCGGAGTTCCAGCCCGGCGCCCTCGGGGCCGTGACGGTGGAGCCGGGGGCTCCGGTCAAGATCGCCGTCTTCGAGGCACTCAGCGGCGACACCGCGAGCCTCGGCGAGGACCAGCTGCGCGCCGTGCAGATTGCCGTCGACGACAGAGGCGGCGAGCTACTCGGCCACCCGATCGAGATCGTGGAGCTCGACGACGGGTGCGCGGCCGAGCAGGGCACGACGGGAGCCCAGCGCATCGTGGCCGACCCGCAGATCGTCGGCGTCATCGGCACGAGCTGCTCCGGCGCGGCGATCCCGGCCATGGAGATCCTCTCGGAGGAGGGGTTCACGATGATCTCCGGGTCGAACACGTCGCCGCTGCTCACGTCGATCGCAGGTGAGGAGGCAGTGGCCCATCTGCCCGGTTACTTCCGGGTTGCCCATAACGACGAGATCCAAGGCGCGGCCGCGGCGAACTTCGTCTTCTCCGAGCTGGGGGTCACGAAGGCCGCCACGATCCACGATGGCGACCCGTACACCGAGGGCCTTGCGACCGCGTTCGGGGCGAGCTTCGAGGAGCTCGGCGGGGAGGTCGTGCTCGCGACCTCGGTCGGCGTGGACCAGAAGGACATGAAGCCAGTGCTGACGGAGGTCGCGGCCGCGGACGCCGAGTTGGTGTACTTCCCAATCTTCCAGCCGGCTGGCGACTTCATCGCCGCGCAGGCGAAGGAGGTCGCGGGCCTCGAAGCGGCCGTCCTAATGGGCGCCGACGGGCTCCTGTCCGACACCTACGTCGAGCTCCCGCAGACCGAGGGGATGTACTTCTCCGGTCCGGCATCGCCGACGGGCTCGGAATACGAGGAGTTCGTTGGGAAGTACGAGGCACAGTTCGGCGAGAAGCCGATCCAGGCCTTCCACGCCCACGCGTACGACTCCGCGAACGTGCTCTTCGCAGCGATCGAGGAGGTCGCCGTGGAGGAGGACGACGGCACCGTTCACGTCGATCGCGAGGCGCTCCGCAACGCCGTCGGGGCCACGTCCGGGTTCCAGGGCCTCACCGGGTCGATTACGTGCGACGAGTTCGGCGACTGCGCCGACCCGAAGATCACTGTCGTCCAGAACACCGAGGCCGAGAAGACCATCGACCAGGTGCGAGCGAACGTCCTGTACACCTTCGAGCCCTAGGATCGGCTCGTGGATCGAGGGGAGGGGTACCCGCAGAGCGGATACCCCTCCTCTTGCAGACCGAGCCGGGCGATGGTAGGTCACCGCTGGCGATGACATGGCCGAGACCGTAGGACTCAGGGCACGCCGGGCGGGAAGGCTGTCGGGGGTCGACGCCTTCCTGTGGCTGGTCCGCGTTGTTGCGCTCGTCGCCGTGGCATGGGGGAGCTACAAGAGCATCACCAGCGGCAGGCTCACGGCCGCGCAGTGGCGTGGCCTCATCGTCGCCGGCGTCAGCCAGGGCGCGGTGTACGCGCTCGTCGCGCTCGGCTACACCATGGTCTACGGGGTATTGCGCTTCATCAACTTCGCGCACGGCGAGGTCTTCATGGCCGGCTCGATGATCGGCTTCTTCGTCGCGGACGGGCTCTCCGGCACCGCGATGTGGACATCGCTCCCGTTCGTCGCCCTGCTGATCGCGTTGCTGGCCGCCATGGCGACCTCCACGTCGATCTCGCTGGTGCTCGAGCGGGTCGCGTATCGGCCCCTCCGAGGCCTCCCGCGGCTGGTCCCGTTCATCACGGCGGTGGGGGCGTCGTTCTTCCTGCAATACACGTTCGCCGGCCTCTTCGGTGCCGACTCGAAGGCCTACCCGCCGGTCGAGGCGCTGAAGGGCGGGTTCACGATCGTGGGGTTCCGCTTGGGCAAGGTCCAGGCTCTCGTCATCGTGGCCACGATCGTGATGATGATCGGTCTCTACCTCTTCGTGGAGCGGACGAAAGCGGGCCGGGCGATCCGCGCCGTCTCCGAGGACCAGGAGATGGCCAGCCTGATGGGCATCAACGTCGATCGCTCGATCGCCCTCGTGTTCGCCGTTGGCGGCGCGATGGCCGGGGCGGGCGGCCTGCTCTACGGGCTCACGTTCGGGCAGGTGGACTTCCTCAGCGGCTTCCTCGTGGGCATCAAGGCCTTCACCGCGTCGGTCCTCGGCGGGATCGGCAACCTCGCCGGCGCGATGGTCGGTGGGCTCGTGCTCGGCCTGATCGAGTCGCTCGGGCCGAGCCTCGTCCTGTTCGGCCTGGGCGTCCCCTCGGCGCACCAGCTGCAGGACGTCGTGGCCTTCCTCGCGCTCGTGATGATCCTGATCTTCCGGCCGACCGGGATCCTCGGGGAGCGCCTCGCCGAAGAGCGCGCCTGATGGCAGAGGCCGTGCAAACCGACCTCAGGGAGGAGCTGCTCCCGGCCCGCGAGGTCGATCTCCGTCGCTCCGTGCGCGTCGGCCTGCTCGGGGGGCTCACGGCCGTCTTCGTCTCCGCGGTCGGGATGGTGCAGTCCTTCGACGAGGCGGGGCTCGTCGTCGGTCCCTTGTCCTTCGGCGACATCCTCCTGCTCGCCGTCCCGTTCGTCTTCGGCGTCCTCGCGGGGCAGCCGCCCCCGGTTCTCAAGGGGTTTGCCGAGCCGACGCGGGGCGCGAGGAACGTCATCGCAGGAGGGGTCGCAGGACTGCTCACGGGAGTCGTGCTGGGGGTCTTCGTCGCGCTCGTCGACACCTTCGACGTGCGCGACATCTTCGCGCGGATCTCGCCAGAGCTCCTCGACATCCTCACGTACGGGCAGACGCTCGCCGTCGGCATCTTGATCGGGCTCGTCTTGGCCGCGATCCTCGGCGTGGCCGGCGGCGCCTCGAAGCTCCTCGGCGAGCGGTTGCGCCGCCCGCTGTTCCGGGCGCTCCTCGTCGTGGTCATGCTCGGCGTGCTCGAGGCGCTCGTGTCGCAGATCCTCCGCGGTGCCCAGCTCGGTCGCGTGCAGGACGCCCTCTACGCGCCCACCGGGGAGCTCCGTCTGCCCAGCGCGATCGCGATCGGCCTGGGCCTGTTCGGCCTCGGCCTGTGGCTCAGGGACCAGCCGCGGGCGGTGCGAGAGCGGATCGGGGCCATGGAGCCCGACCAACGCCGCCTTGCGGCCGCCGGTGTACTCGTGGCCCTGGTCGCGGTCCTCGGGATCCTGCCCCGGATCCTGGGACCGTTCCTCACCGAGGTCCTGAACATCGCCGGGATCTTCCTCCTGATGGCCCTCGGCTTGAATATCGTGGTCGGACTCGCCGGCCTCCTCGACCTCGGCTACGTGGCGTTCTTCGCCGTCGGCGCGTACTCGATGGCGGTGCTCACGTCCCCCGCGTCGAACGCCTTCGCACCGGAGCTTTCGTTCTGGGTGGCCCTGCCGCTCGTGATCGTCGCCGCCGTGGGGGCCGGCCTGCTCGTGGGTACGCCCGTGCTTCGGATGCGCGGGGACTACCTCGCGATCGTCACGCTCGGGTTCGGCGAGATCGCGAGGATCCTCTTCCTGTCCGATGCACTGAAGCCGACCTTCGGGGGCGCCCAGGGGATCCTTCGGGTCCCCGACATCGCCATCGGCCCGCTCGTGCTGAGGGGCCCCGAGCTGTTCTTCTATGCGATCCTCGCCTTCGCGCTGCTCGCCGGGTACATCGTCTACGCGCTGCAGGATTCCCGGATCGGGCGAGCCTGGATGGCGATGCGCGAGGATGAGCGCGTCGCCGAGGCCATGGGCGTGAATACCGTCGCGGCGAAGCTCTGGGCGTTCGTGATCGGGGCGATGCTGGCGAGCTTCGCCGGCGCGCTGTTCGCCGTGAAGGTCGGGTCGATCTTCCCCGCAAGCTTCAACGTGATCGTGTCGTTCACCGTCCTCATCATCATCATCGTCGGCGGGATGGCGAGCATCCCCGGGGTCATCGTCGGCGCACTGATCCTGGTGGCGCTCCCGGAGCTGCTCCGAGAGTTCCAAGAGTTCCGGTACCTCCTGTACGGGGCGCTCCTCATCGTGATGATGCTCCGCCGCCCCGAAGGCCTGATTCCCAGCCGCCGGAGGGCGCGCGAACTGCACGAGGAGGAAGTCGTTCAGGACGCATGGCTCCGCGCGCAGGTTGCCGAAGCAAGCGCGACGGCCTCTGGTGAGTGAGGAAGCGGTGGTGGCGCTCCTCGACATCACCGGCCTGGGGAAGTCGTTCGGTGGCGTGCGCGCGATCGACGGGCTCGACCTTCACGTCGACAAGGGCGAGATCGTGAGCGTCATCGGGCCGAACGGGGCCGGTAAGACGACGCTCTTCAATCTGATCACCGGACTGATCCCAACCGACGAGGGGAAGGTCGAGTTCGAGGGCGTCGACATCCTCGGGCTGCCGCCGAGCGCGATCCTCGAACGCGGCATCGCCCGGACGTTCCAGAGCGTCCGGCTGTTCCCGGAGATGACGGTCCGCGAGAACGTGATGGTGGCCCAGCACTGCCGGACGAAGGCAGGCGTGCTCGCCGCAATCTTCCGAACGCCCGCCTTCCGCCGTGAGGAGGAGCAGATCCGCAAGAAGGCCGAGGATACACTCGGCTTCTTCGGGAATCGGCTCGTCGGCTACCGGTTCGATCAGCTCGCGATGGCGCTCTCCTACGCGAACCGGAGGCGCCTCGAGATCGCGCGGGCCATGGCGTCGGACCCCAAGACGGTTCTGCTCGACGAGCCGACGGCCGGTATGAACCCACGGGAGACGCAGGAGTTGACCGAGCTGATCGGAAAGCTCCGGGACGAACGCGGGTACACGATCCTCGTGATCGAGCACGACATGCGGGTGGTTAAGGGGGTCTCCGACCGCGTCGTGGCGCTCGATTACGGACGGAAGATCGCCGAGGGGACCTACGACGAGGTCGCGCACGACGAACGGGTGATCGAGGCATACCTCGGTCGCAAGGAGGCTGTTGGGTGAGCACGGATGGCGTGATCCTCGCGCTCCACAACGTAAGCACGCACTACGGACCGGTCCAGGTGCTGCGGAACGTGAGCCTCGAGATCCGCTCGGGTGAGATCGTGTGCTTGCTTGGCGGGAACGCGAGCGGGAAGACAACCACCCTGAAGACGATCCTCGGTTACGTCGTACCATCGTCCGGCGATGTGATCTTCGACGGGACGCGCGTGAACGGATTGCCGACGCAGGGACTTGTCGAGCGCGGCGTGTCGATGGTTCCGGAGAACCGGCGCCTGTTCAAGCGCATGACGGTCCGGGAGAACCTCGAGATCGGCGCTTTCCTCCGACGCGATCGTGATGCCCTCGAGGACGACCTCGACCGCGTGTTCTCACTGTTCCCTCGGGTGAAGGAGCGGCTCGGGCAACGCGCCGGCACCCTCTCCGGCGGCGAGCAGCAGATGGTGGCGGTCGGGCGAGCCCTGATGGCGCGGCCGAAGCTGTTGCTGATGGACGAGCCTTCCATGGGACTCGCGCCGATCCTCGTCCAGCAGAACTTCGAGATCATCAAGCAAGTGAACGAGCAGGGGACGACGATCTTCGTGGTGGAACAGAACGCGAACGTCGCCTTGTCGGTCGCGCACCGCGGCTACGTGCTCCAGACCGGGCAGATCGTTCTCGCCGACACCGCCCAGGCGCTCCTCCAGAACCCGTTGATGCGGGAGGCGTACCTGGGGGAGCTTTGACGTCGATCCCGTTCGTCGACGCCGATCATCTCGCGCACCTGCTCCCCATGGAGGCAACCATCGACGCGCTCGAGACGGCATTCGCGTCGGGATCGCTCCCTGCAGCGCCGCTGCGCGCGCACGTCGACACGCCGTGGGGCACACTGATCACGATGCCGGCCGCCGGGGCCGAGGGGACCGGCGTGAAGGTCGTCACGGTCACTCCGTCGAATCCCGGACGCGGGCGGTCGCCGATCCAGGGGCTGTATGTGTTGTTCGCTCCCCAGACCCAAGAGCCCGAGGCTGCCATCGACGGCGCCGCGCTGACCGCCATCCGCACCGGCGCCGTCTCAGGTCTGGCCACGCGCCACCTGGCCCGGCAGGACGCCGCCCGCCTCGTCATCTTCGGAGCGGGGACCCAGGCCCGCTCGCACCTGGGCGCCATGCGGGCCGTGCGGCCCGTGGCGCGGGTGACCGTCGTGTCGAGGACCGAGGCGCGGGCTGAGGAGCTGGCGGGGGCCGCCCGCGAGATGGGGCTCGAGGCCACGACCGACACACCCGAAGCCGTTGTGCAAGCCGACCTGGTCTGCACGTGCACCACGAGCCCCACTCCGGTGTTCGACGGTGGGCAACTTCCGGACGGTGCACACGTGAACGCCGTTGGCGCCTACACACCGGACACTCGGGAGGTCGACGACGAGACGGTCCGCCGCGGGCGGGTGTTCGTGGAGACTCGCGAGGTCGCCCTGGCCGAGGCTGGCGACCTCCTGATCCCCATGCGAGCCGGCGTCGTGGGGGCGGACCATATCGTTGCGGACCTCGCGGAGGTCGTGGGGGGCGCGCCCGTTCGTCGCGGCCCCGCCGACGTCACGGTGTTCAAGTCGGTGGGCGTTGCCTTCGAGGACCTCGTCGTGGCCCGGGCCGCCGTGGACCGGCTAGGCTCGTGAGGACGGCCGACGTCGTCGTGGTGGGCGGGGGGGTGGTCGGCGCGAGCGCCGCCTACCACCTCGCCGCAGCCGGCGCCGGCAGGGTCCTCCTGCTGGAGCGAGCCCCGGCTCTCGGCACCGGCTCCACGGGCGCGTGCGCCGGCGGGTTCCGGCACCAGTTCTCCAGCGAGGTCAACATCCGGCTCTCGCTTGCGAGCGTCCCGATGATCCTCTCCTTCCAGGAGACCCACGGGTTCCACCTCGACGTGACGCAGGACGGCTACCTGTTCCTGGTCCGCCGGGAGGACGCGTGGAGGGGGTTCGTGGCCGCGGCCGAGCTCCAACGGTCGATGGGCGTGGACGCCCGGCTGCTCGCTCCGGAGGAGGCGGCGGCCATCGCACCGGGAATCTCCACGGAGGGCTTGGTGGGCGCGGCCTTCTGCCCCGACGACGGGATCGCCGACCCCTCGGGTCTCACGACCGGTTACGCGAGGGCGGCCCGGCGGGCAGGCGCGGAGATCGAGACCGGCGTGGAAGTGACCGCCCTCGAGACGGCGGGTAGCCGCGTGACCGGCGTCGCGACGCCCGCCGGCGGCGTTTCGGCTCCCGTCGTGGTGAACGCGGCCGGCCCGTGGGCCGGTCTCTTGGCGGCGACGTGTGGCGTCGAGCTTCCCCTGGAGCCCGTCCCTCGGAACGTCGTGGTCACCGGACCATTCCCGGGGGCGCCGGAGCGGAAGACCCTCGTCATCGACGCCGAGACGACCTTCTACTTCCACCGGGAAGGCCCGGGCGTACTGATGGGGATGGGGAACCCGACGGAGCGCCCCTCGTTCGACACGTCGGTCGACCAGTCCTTCGTGGCGGAGGACCTGCTGCCCACGGCGGTCCGGGTGTTCCCCCCGCTGGAGCACGCGGCTATCACGTCGATGTGGGCGGGCCTCTACGAGATGACCCCGGACCGGCATCCCATCCTCGGACCGGTGGCCGGTCCTCAGGGCCTCTACCTGGCCAACGGGTTCAGCGGCCATGGGTTCCAACACGCGCCCATCGTGGGCAAGCTCCTGGCCGAGATGATCGTGGATGGCGGGGCCCGCAGCGTGGACGTCTCGGCGCTCTCGCTGGAGCGGTTCGCGTCCGGCGCGTTGATCCGGGAAGCGCACATCGTTTGAGTGCCGGGAGAGGGATTCGAACCCTCACGGGCCGAAGCCCACGGGTTTTTGAAACCCGCGCGTAAACCAGTTCCGCCATCCCGGCCGTTTAGGGAAGTCTACCGGGCTCCGGTCGTCACGCCTTCGGACCGACAAAAGCGTCGAGGGCCGCGACATCCACGCGCCTTGCGATGGAGATCGTGTCCGGCTTCGAATTGCGACACCCGATACCCAGGGCATCGCAGGCCTCGCGGAAGATCTGGAGCATGTCGTTGGACCGGTTCGTGAAGAAGTATCTTGGGTAGCTGTACTTGCCCGCCCACACTCGGTTTATCGCGCGGCAACCATCCGAGTGGATCAGGCCTCGAAGGAGGGACTGGGGGTTGGCGGCCACCACCCTCTCCTGCCACTCGGCCAGCCGGATGGTGCGCAAGTGCTTCCGGCCAGGCCCATGCTGAGGGAAAAGACACGGCCAATGCTGCCAGTAGGAGGAGAGCTCGACACACCCGATCTTCCGCACCACCCCGACCCTGGCGTGCTTCGTGGGCCGCATCGCAACGATGGCTCTATTTGCCTCATCGATGATCTCGGGGTAACGAGCATGGAGCACGATCCGAAGCCTGTACGCGCGGGGGTGCTTGGAGATGCAGCCGTCGCCGAGGTAGAGCCCCAGCAGGTACGCATAGGTCCGCATGTCTGCCCTTCCGGGCCCGCATCTCGGGCAGTCGAGACCAGGGTTACGGTGGTGCGCACCAGATCGCGCCTTTCGGCGCCAATCCCGAACGGTCGTTCTGGGGATGCCCGTCGAGCGCGAATCTCGCTGTCATTCATCCCTTGCCCGAGCAACCGCTCAACCCGCTCGAAGTCATGTGCGGAGTGCAGGTCGGATTCTCCTTCGAACGTTTGTTCGAGGCTAGCACGAGGCTCCGACACCGAAGCCCGAGTCCCTACAAGCCCCGCGGGCGTCAATACACTGAAGAGTCCGCCCCGGGAAGTTGTCCCAAGGTCCGAAGGAACAACCATCCGTGCGCTTGAGGCCAGTCGTCGTGATGGTGGCCACTGTGTTCATCCTCGGTGCCTGCACGGAAGAGCCGGGCGTGCGCGGCTCCGCCTCTCGTCCGGCCCGCTCGGTGGCGCACGTCAAGATCGCGTTCCTCCATGACCTCTCGGCGGGGGACGCGGCCCTGCGCACGGCCCCGGCGTTCCAGGGCGCGAAACTGGCGTTCGACACTGCGGGGCTGTCGGGCGACCTCGAAGTGGAGGTGGAGCTGGTCGCCCTGAACACGCAGGGAGACCCGGAGACCGCGACCCTCGTCGCCGGGAAGGTGGCCGCCGACCCCGCCTTCGTGGGGGCCATCGGCGCCCCGTTCCTCACCGCCCAGCGAGCCGTGGGCGACATCCTCGATGGGGCAGAGGTCCCCACGATCACGCTGTCGACCCTTGGCCCGGACCTCGCGAAGGCCGGCTGGACCACGTGGCGACGGGTGGTGGCCGACCATGCCCGGATGGGCTCGGCCGTGGCGGCCTTCGTGGATTCCCTGCCGGGAGGGAAGCGCAGCGCATGTCTGCTGGGCGACGGGAGCCGGGGGGCGTCGGGCCTCCTTCGGTCGGCGGCAGGTGAGCTTCGAACCCCGATGGTGCTCCGATCGAGGGTGGTGGAGGATGACCGAGAGCCGGCCGGCGTTGCCGACGCCGTCCGCAACGCCGGGTGCGGGGTCGTGATATGGGGCGGCCTGTCCGGCCAGGGGGCGCTGGTGCGCATGAGGCTGGTCGAGGGAGGCCTTCGACGGGTGGCGTTCGTGGGCGCCGACGGGATGAAGGACGGGATCTATCTGTCGGCGTCCGGGGC
>JBOGVI010000279.1:0-1941 GCA_050692695.1 Actinomycetota bacterium | reverse complement strand
GGTCGTTCGGCGGCTACCTGGCCGCTATGGCTGTCCTCCGCCGCCCCGACGTGTTCCACGCCGCCGTGGCCGGCGCCCCCGCCACCGATTTGCGCCTGTACGACACGCACTACACCGAGCGGTACCTGGGCCACCCCGGCGAGGAGCCCGAGGTCTACCGGCGGAACTCGCTGATCGAGGATGCGCCGAAGCTGGAGCGGCCGCTCATGTTGATCCACGGGCTGGCCGATGACAACGTCGTGGTGGCGCACACGCTCACGCTCTCTGCGGCGCTGTTCGAAGCGGGCCGGCGGCACGAGCTTCTGCTCCTGCCGAACCTCACGCACCAGTCCCGCTCCGAGGCGGTGACGGAGAACCTCCTCCGCCTCCAGCTCGACTTCCTGCGACGCGCCCTGAGCCTCGAGCCCGACTGAGTGACCGGCGGAAGTGGCATGGCCGGCTCCCTGGAACCGAAGGGCGTGCGGTCGCTTCGTCGGATCGGTGTGGCCGTGCGGTCGCGCCTCGAGCCCGGCGAGACCGTCCGGTGGGCGGTCTACGCCCGCACGGCCCGCGCCGAGGTCAAGGGCCCGTTCGGACCGGCGGTCTCGGGTGGGGTCCGGGTGGTGCTGATCGCCACGGATCGCGCAATCTCCGTGTTCACGATCACCGGAGCGCACTGGTTCCGGCCGGGCGAGGTGCTCGCCCGCTACCCGATCGCGGAGACGCCGGTCGACCTGGAGCCGGAACGCCTGCGGGTGGGCCGGGATGATTACGTGTTCTCCACCCTCGGCTCGCAGAGCGACGCGGCGGTCCTGGTCGACTACGTGCGAGCCGTGCGCGAGGGCGCGATCATCGAGACCGGCCTCTCCAGGCGGAGGCGCTCGGTCCCGCCCATGCCGGGGGCCTTCCGCTTCCCACAACCGGTCAGGTCTCGCTCGCTCCGGGGAGCGGTCGTGCCGGCCGTGGTCTCGCTCGTCGTGATCGGTGCCATCCTGCTCGCCAGCTCCGCCGGCGCTCCGCCGGAGCCGGCGACCGGCCCTCCGGAGGACCCGGGCTCCCAAGGGAACGTGACCTCCACATTGGTCTGCGCCCGGGTCGCGCTCTTGGACGATGTGGCGCGAGGCCTCTCGTTCGGAGATCAGACCTCATACGAGGGAGGACTCGGGAAGCTGCTCCCGTCCACATTGCCTTCGGGCCGGACGCCCGTCATGGAGCGGCCGCTCGATCTGTCGGCGTATGCAACGCTGAAGTACCGCGGTTGGGAGTGGGAGGCCGAGCTCCGGGACGGCGGCTTCCGCCGGGCCTACGTGCGGACGTGGCCGCGCTCTCTGGCCGAGGTGACCGAGTTCGACAGCCACGAGGAGGCGCTCGCCTTCCAGGCCTGGGCCGACGGGTTCTCCTGCGCCTACTCGGACCAGGTGTTCAGGGTGGACGGCGTGGAGGGCTCGAGCGGGCTTCGGATCCTCTACTCGTCGGGCCGGGTGCAGGAGCGCGTGTCGTTCGTCCGCGGATCGAGACGATTCGCCGTCTCGGTGAACACTATGGGCCCGCCGAACGACCACGGCGCGGTGGAGGCCTTGGCCAGGCTGGCCGACGACTTCGCCAAGTAGCTTGCCCGCATCGCGGTTCCGTCCCGTGGGGGCTGTTACCCTCACCGAACCGGAGGAAGACGCTCGTGTCGATCATCGTCCAGAAGTACGGAGGGACCTCGGTCGGTGACGCCGAGCGGATCCGGGTCGTGGCGGACCGGGTCGTGGCCGCCCGGGAGGCGGGCCACGACGTGGTTGTGGTGGTCTCGGCCATGGGACACACCACCGACGACCTCCTGGCGCTGGCCGACCGGATCACCCCGACCCCCGAGCCCCGCGAGCTCGACATGCTGCTCACGGCGGGCGAGCGGATCGCCATGTCGCTGCTCGCCATCGCCATCAACGCCAGGGGATGCCGGGCCGCCTCCTACAC
>JBOGVI010000278.1:0-7351 GCA_050692695.1 Actinomycetota bacterium | reverse complement strand
TGTCGGTGGTGTGCTTCCGCCACGTCCCGCCGGGGCTCGATCGGTCGAAGCTCGACGCGTACCAGGACCGGCTCCAGCGGGCCCTCGAGGTGAGCGGGGAGGGGTGGGTGTCCACGACGAAGCTCCGCGGCGCCACGTACCTCCGGGCCGGCATCGTCAACTACCTCTCGACCGAGGCCGACGTCGACGGCGTCCTCGAGGCGCTCCGCAGACTGTCGAGGGACATCGTGGCCGGCCGGTAGCCGCGCCGTTCGCGACGGTCTTCGGGGTCGAATTTGGCTCGGCGACGCTGTAGGTCCTTTTGCCCGCTTGAACGCCTCGCAGGCCCCGCCTACGGTCCAACGGACCCAAAGGTCATTCGGTCTGCGCGTTGGTGGGACGCACCTGTCACCGGACGAGCCCGGAGCCTCGCACGGGTGCGTGGTCCGGGGGGGGCAGCAAGCAGATGTCCGGACCACAACACGAAAAGGGCGGCTGGCTGTCGAACATCCCCAAATGGGCATTCGCCGTTCCCCTCGTTACGTTCGCCATCGGCGTTCTCGTGGGTGCATGGGTGTTCGGAGAGGATGATGGGGACATTCCGGGCCCGGTTCCGATCGACCTCGGCAGGCCCGGGCGCTACGTTGCCCTGGGGGATTCGTACTCGGCAGGGGAGGGACTGGAGCCATTCCAGGAAGAGACCCGAGACATCGAGGAGGGTGGAGACCGCTGTCACCGGTCTGAGCAGTTTGCCTACCCGCTCCTGTTGGAGTTCGTTCAGCAAAGCACCACGGTCTTCCGCGCGTGCTCAGGAGCAGTCATCGCGAACCTCTTCAACGAGGTTCAGGGGCACAGCGGCGTCCCCAATCACCAAGGCCTTCAGGTAGATCAAAAGATCGGCGGCGAGGACGTCACGCTCGTGACGCTGACGATGGGCGGCAACGACGTGGGCTTCGCGAAGGTGCTCACCTTCTGCTTCTCCAACAGCAAGGAGGAGAATTGCGCGGATCAACCGTTCGAGGGCGCTGAGCGTCTTCGCGATTGGGCGGATGCCCGTCTGGGGGAACTGAAAGCCGATCTCGTCGACCTGTATCTGCGGCTCCGCGAGTCGTTTCCGACCGCTCGGATCCTGGCTCTCGGATACCCAGCGCTGTTCCCGCTGAAGGCACCTCCGATCTACAGAGATCGCGCCGCACTGTGCACGCTCCTGTTCACGCGGTGGACCCTCCCGGAGCGCGAGGACATCCGGAACTGGGGATTCAGCCTCGACAGGGTGATCCAGGAAGCTACCCAGCAAGCGAACGAGAACATCGAGTACGTCGATATCTCGTCTCACTTCACAGGCCACGAGCCGTGCAGCGCGGGCGGCGAGTGGGTGCGATTCGTCGGTCTTTTCAACAGTGCAGTCAGGGACGGGTCGTTTCACCCACTACGGGATGGACAGGCGATGATGGCTCGTATCGTGTCCTGTCATCTCGATGTGTTCCCCGCCGCCGACACGCCTAGGACCAAGACCACGAACTACGCCATGACGGGCTGCGTAGCGAAAGAGACTGCCGAGGTGGTCGAGGCCACAGCGGCAACCCCCCCGATCACGGAAGCAACAGCGACGCCCACGTAGCGGCTAGCTTACGAACCGGTACGAGCTAAGCCGCTGGGCCAGCGATCGCAGGCTCGTGTGACGCGCGCGCGGGGTCGATCACGCGTCTGGGTTAGACTCGCGCAGCTCGACGCGAACGATGACGATCCGCTCGGCGGCGCGGGCCAGGTCCTGCGGATCGGGCCGGCCGTCGGGGTCGCGGGCCACGCCGAGCCTCCTGGCGCCCGAAGGGAACCGCCGGAGCCAGATCCGAAGGCCGTCGGTCACGGCCTCCGGGTCGTCGATCACCGCGACGGCGTGTCCCTCGAGATCGCGCCCCTTGATGCGAAGGGTCACCTCCGCCCCGCCGGCCAGGTTCTGCCACCACGTCTTCCCTGCCGAGCCACCGGCATACACGATGACCGTGCTTCCCTCCCGCGCGTACTGCACAGGGATCGTGTAGAAGCGGCCGCTCCGGCGGCCCGGAAACGTGAGCAGCATGAGCTCCCAACTCAGCAGCCCGTGCAGCGGCGACCGCAGCACCGGTCGCACGGCGGGATTGACGATCTGGTTATAAAGGCCCAACACGAGGCTCGTACGCCCACCCCCCCCGCCCCGGGTTCAGGCGCGCCCGGTCATGGCCCAGACCGTAGCAGCCGACCGGTTCCCCTGGACAGAGCCCGGGAACACGCCGGGGGGCGGGATGGTTGTGATTAGCCGTACCCATCCTGCGAGGAGGCGTCATGAGCGATGCTGCCGGACTGATCTTGCTGCTGGGGCGGATCCTGTTCGTGATCAACTTCGGGCCCGTGGCAGGAGTGCGGGGGCACCTCGCGCACGGGAAGGATACGCAGGATTACGCGCGGTCGACCGGGTTCGCCCTTCCGTACCTGGCCGGATGGCCGACCGGGGTCTGGCTGGTCGCAGGGTCCCTATCCATCGCGCTCGGGATCTGGCCTGACGTGGGCGCCCTGATGCTCGGCGCGTTTGTGATCCCGGCAGCCTGGTACTTCCACCGGTTCTGGGAGGTCGAAGACCCGATGCAGAGGCAGATGAGCAGCTTGCTCTTCTACCGGAACCTGAGTCTTCTCGGAGCGTCGCTCGTGATGTTCGGGTCCTTCGTTGCGTTCGGCGACGCGCTGCGCTTTTCGATCACCGGGCCGCTCTTCGACTTCTGAGGGGCGCGTCCCGTCGACAGAGCTGCCGCAGCACCTCGTCCACGCGGGCCAGGGCCAGCTCGGTTTCCAACAACGCCCCGCGACCTGCGCTAAAGGCCGGGCCGAGCTTCTCAAGCCCTCATTCCAGATAAGGTCTTGGGGGCGGGCCCCGGCCGGCCTATCACGGCGAGCCGCCCGCGTGCCTCCGGCAGGGAGCGAGACATGACGCAACGGACCGTCGTCCTGGCCGACCGCTACGAGCTCGGCTCGGTGATCGGGCGTGGTGGCATGGCCAAGGTGCACCGAGGCCAGGACCGGCTGCTCGGCCGCACCGTGGCGGTGAAGATCCTGGCTTCGCCGTACGACCGGGACGAGCGATTCGTGGCCCGGTTCCGACGAGAGGCCAGGGCTGCGGCGCGCCTCGCCCACCCGAACATCGTCGCCGTGTTCGACACCGGCTCGGACGGCCACACGCACTACATCGTCATGGAGTACGTCCAGGGGCGAACCCTCCACGACGCGATCCTGTTGGAGGCTCCCATGGCGCCTCGCCGGGTGGCCGAGATCGCCGACGCCATGGCAGCGGCCCTGGCCGCCGCCCACGAGGCGGGCATCGTGCACCGCGACGTGAAGCCGGCGAACGTCATGCTCACGCCGGAGGGCAAGGTGAAGATGATGGACTTCGGCCTGGCCCGCGCCGTGGACGCCGAGACCCTCACCCGCACGGGCTTCATCCTCGGTACGGCTTCGTATGTCTCGCCGGAGCAGGCGCAAGGCGGATCGACCGACGCTCGGTCCGACCTGTACTCGCTGGGCTGCGTGCTGTACGAGATGCTCGCCGGGCGTCCGCCGTTCGTCGGTGATACCCCGGTGGCAGCGCTGTACCAACACGTGAACGAGCCGGCACTCCCTCCATCCATGTTCCATCCGGTGCCGACGGGCCTGGAGACCGTCGTGCTTCGGTGCCTGGCCAAGGATCCGGACGATCGATTCCAAAGCGCCCTCGAGCTTCGCCGTGAGCTCTCGCCGGACGGCGAGGGAGCCGCCGCCGAAGCAACGACCGTGCCGGTCATGGTTACCGGGGCCGGGGTCCGGCATCCCCAGCCGACCGAGGTGCTCGATGAGCCGGGAGGCGAAGCGGTGGCGCCGAGCAGCCGTCATCGGTGGCAAGGCCCGGCCGTGGTAGCGGGCCTCGCGATCCTCGTCCTGCTCCTCGTCCCCGCGGTGCAGCTGCTCACCCGGTCCCCCGAACCCGCCGGCCGGGGCGCCGCAACCTCTCCGGCCGCCACGACCACGCCTTCGGCTCCGCCCACCGTCGAACCGAGCCCGACCGTCTCGGAGGCCTACTCCTTCCTGGTGGCAACCATCTTCGAAGCCCAGCAGGGGGGGCCGATCACGGACGGCGCCGCCGAAGACCTGCTCAACCGGGCCGAGGAGGTGCGCAAGGCCTTTGTGGAGGGCGACACCGAGGACTTGGTGGGGAAGATCGAGGAGTTCGCCGACAAGCTGGAGGAGTTCGTGGAGAAGCACGAGGTCACGCCGTCCCGGGCCGGGGCCATCGTCGAGGCCCTCGATGACTTGGTCCAGGCCATGGCGGAGAGGCCGACCGGCGGCGACGAGGACTGAGTCCCGTCGTGGTGGATCGGCTGTCCGAGCAGGAACTCGCCGCGCGGTCGGGCGTGGATCCCGGGTTCGTTCGACGGCTGGTCGACCCCGGCATCCTCCTTCCCGGCCAGCAAGGCGAGGTCCTCGCGGCGTCCCCGCTCGCCGGGTCAGGCTGGCGGCGGCATGCGACCGGGCTGGGCTCCCCCTCGACGGTCGGGAAGGCGGTCGCGGAGGGAAGAGCGGATCGCCGGGCGGGCCGGGCCGAACGAGGTTCTCGTGAGCGAGGACATCGTGCACGCCTCGAAGGCCGGCGGCGTGCGGGTTCGACTACATCGGTCGGGTCGAACTCAAGAACCTGTCCCGGCCGGTGCGCCTGTACCGAGCCTCGCGCGCCTGAGCGCGCCACGTTCAGGCCAGGCGATCCTCGACCGTCGCTTCCCCCGCCATCCTGGTCTGGGCGGAGTCGAGGTCATCGGGTTCGAGGCCGGCGGCCCGGCGAGCTCGGCGCCGGTGTAGCAGGTCCCAGCACTGGTCGAGCTGGGCCTCGATCTCCTTCAGGCGCCCCCGCTCCTTAGTGCTGGCCTTGCCCAGGGACTCCTTCTCGAAGAGCGCGTGTTCCTCGTGGGCCAACTCGTTGATCTTGGCGATGACGTCCTCGTCGGCCATTTCGGACCTCCCCACGCAACCCTACTAGGGCACATGGACCGGCCGCTCGCGAACCCACTGTGGCCAGCTAGAGTTCGGCGACGACGGGGGCGACCGCGCCCTCTGCCGGCTGGACCTCGCGGCTTGGCGCGCCACTCGGGATGAACCGGTTGGCGACCAGGGCCGCAATCAACAGCACGAGCCCTCCGACGATCAGGGCCACGTGGAACCCGTCCATGAACGACCGCCCGAATGCCTGCTGGACCCCCGCGACCTGCTCCGGCGAGAGGCCACGGAGCACGGAGGGCTCCAGGGTCCCGTGGCCGGCCGCCGCGGCGATTGAGGCTCGCTCATCCGGGGACAGGCCCAACCCGGCGAGGGCCGGCCCCAGCGAGCTGGTGAGCCTCGTGGTGAGGAGCGTCCCGAGCAGGGCGATCCCGAAGACCCCACCCACCTCCCGGGAGGTGTTCGTCATGGCGGAGCCGAGGCCGGCGCGCTCGTGGCCCACCGCATTCATCACCGCGGCCGTCATGGGCGCCATGGTCGCGCCCATCCCATGGCCCATGGCAACGAACACCGGCAGCATCAGCCAGTACGACGTGTCGGCCTGGAGCCACGTCCCCAGCACGAGGAGCCCACCGCCCGCCAGGATGAGTCCGTACGTCATTGGGGCCCGCGAGCCGTGCTTTTGCGCGAACCGTCCGGCGTTCGGCGCGGTGACCACGATCATCAGCGTCATCGGCAGGAACCGGATGCCCGCCTGGAATGCCGTGTAGCCGTGGATCAGCTGCATGTACAGGCTGAGGAAGAAGAACGAGGCGAACATCCCGAGGGAGACCGAGAAGGCCACGGCGTTCCCAGCCGAGAACGCGGGGACTCGGAAGAAGCCGAGCGGCATCATGGCGTGGGGGTTCCGGACCTCCCACGCCAGGAAGGCAAGGGCGAGCAGCACGAACGCGACGAGCGAGGAGACGATGAGCGGGTCGGTCCAGCCCCTCTGGTTCGCCTCGATCAGGCCGTAGGTCACTGAGAACAGCGCGGACGTGCCGAGCACCAGGCCCGGGATGTCGAGTTCCCGCTGGACCTCAGAAACCGATTCGCGCACGGTCCGGGTGGCCGTGAGGAAGGCGACGACCCCGATCGGCACGTTCAGGAAGAACACCGACTGCCAGCCCAGGGTCTCGACCATCAGGCCGCCGACCGTGGGGCCGAGGGCCAGGGCCAAGCCGGACATCCCGGCCCACAGGCCGATGGCTCGGGCCCGCTCGTGCGGGGGGAACGTGACCGTGATGATCGACAGGGTCCCGGGCATCAGCAGGGCCGCCCCGACGCCTTGAAGGGCCCGAAACCCGATCAGCTGGCCGGTGGTCTGCGACAGGCCGCACGCCATCGAGGCCATGGTGAAAAGGATCAACCCGGCAAGGAACGTCTTCTTCCGGCCGTACCGGTCGCCGAGGATGCCTCCGGTCAGCAGGAGCGAGGCGAACGCGAGCACGTACCCGTCGACGATCCACTGGAGTCCCGAGACCCCGGCGTTCAGGTCTCGGCTGATCGTGGGCAGCGCCACGTTCACCACGGTGTTGTCGAGCATGGCCATGGCTAGGGCGAAGCACATCGTCAACAGGACGATGACCTTCTCCCGGGCGTTCTCGCCTTCGAATCCGAACAGCGGCAATCGAACTCCCTTCCGAGGATGGTTCGGGCAAAAGATACGGTCGGTTCTGCCAACCGACCCGGGAGCCCGATTCTTCCCGGCTACCCGATGGCGTCGTTCGCCTGCCCCGCGAGGAGGATCGTGGGCTCGAGGTTGGGGCCGGGCTGCAAGTCGAGGACCATCCAGAAGATGTCGTCATCGGGCCACATGCAGAGCGTGGCCGCGGGCCCGGTCACGCCGAAGTCCGAGCCACTGGCGCACGCATAGGTGACCCCGTCCCGGGTCTCGACCTTCAGCTGGCCGGCGCCGCTCGCGCCGGGCAGGAGCCCCTCCCCTAGCCCACCGGAGAGGGCCTCGAACGCGTCCTGCGCGTTGCCCAGCCCGTCGCCCTTCATCCACATCAGCGCGAACCTGGGGCTGAGCGGGTCACCGTACATCGCCAAGTCCAGGTCGATGCCTTCGGGCAAGTTCGCCTGGCCCTTGGCGAACTCCACCAGCTGCTCGAGCTGGGGGATGTCGGCCTGGGGGATGCCCGCCACGGACTCGGGGAACGCCGGCGGCCCCCCTCCCAACCGTGAAATGAGGAACCATCCAACGACGGCCAGGGCCAGGGCTGTCGCGGCGAACGTCGCGATGCCCTTGCCGGCACTCCGGCCTTCCGGCCGGGGCGTAGAGAGAGATCCGGGCGGAGGGGGCATGGGCATGCCGGGACGGGGGACCGCGTAGGGGCCC
>JBOGVI010000277.1:0-2575 GCA_050692695.1 Actinomycetota bacterium | reverse complement strand
GGACTACGGCGACCGGGCCCGCTTCATCCACATCGAGGTGTGGCGGGACTTCGAGGCGAGCGAGCTCGACCCGGCGGCCCGGGAGTGGATCGCCCGGGGCGGCGACGCCAGGGAGCCGTGGGTCTTCCTCATCGGAGCCGACGGGAAGGTCGCCGCCCGCTGGGACAACGTGGCCACCCGTCCCGAGATCGAACCCCGGTCTGTTCCTCCGGCTTCCCAACTCGACCTCCTGTCAGTCCCCCGGGTGACGGTCGCTGGTTTTTGGGACGCATCCGGTTTGCGGCAGATCGTCGCCGGGATCGGCGTTTCAGGGCAGCAGCCCGCTCCCCGGCTCTCCCGGCAGGGCGGTGGTCACGTCGCCGTGGAAGAGGCGGAACACGTAGTAGCCGGCAGCGACTAGGAAGAGAAGGCCCACGGCCAGGTCGAGCCGGCGCCAGGGGACGGCCTCGGTTCCCGCCGGGAGGAGGCGGGCGCCCACCCCGGCCGTGGCGAGGAGGACGACCGCCCGCCCGAGGACAAAGGCGGCCAGTACGACGAGGGCGTAGACGGGTCCGGCCACGAGTGCCGCCGCCGCCCCCAGGCCAATGGCGATGGGGCCGCAGGCGGGGCAGCCAGTGACGGCGAAGAGGGTGCCGAAGACGAGGGCCCGCCCGGGCGTCGGGGGCAGGGCCCGGGCCCGGTGGCACAGGCTGGTCCGGCGGAGCACGAGCCGCAGCCCCAGGGTGCCGAGGAGGGCGGCGGCGACAACATGGAGGACGACGGCAGCTCTGGTGAAGGCGACGGTCACCTCCACGAAGAGGTAACCGAGGAGCCCGAGAACGCCGTCCATCCCGACCACGAAGGCGAGGACGGAGGGCGCCACCCGCAGCAAAGGCAGGCGCTCCCGGGCTCCGCCGACGGAGAGCGTCCCGGGTGCCAGAGCCGAGATCACGACCGGGACGGAAGGGAGCGACACCGGCGAGAGGCCAAGGAGGACGCCCACGGCAAAGGCCAGGACCGGGGCAAGGACGGTCCCCTCGGCCAACCGGGCGATGAGGGTGTCGATCACGCTACCAGCTTTCGTGCTCTCCGCCAGCAGGTGCAATGCTACTCATTGTAGGAGATCGGATGGCGTCCGGAGCGAGAACCGGGCGGGCCAGCGGGGAGGTCCGCCCCGTCTGCCCGGGCGCCTTCACTCCGAAGTGAAGAAGAGACGGCGGATGGTCTGCTCAAGCTCCCGACGGCTCATCTCGCCGGTCCTTCGCTCCAAGAGCTCGCCCTCGGCCGAGATGAACAGCGTCGTCGGCATGCCGACGAGCCCGTACCCGCCGGCGACCCGGCCCCGGGGGTCGAAGCCTGAGGGGTAGCGGACGCCAGTCTCCTGGAGGAGTTGGAGGGCGGGCTCTCGGACGTCCTGGTGGTTCACACCGAGGAAGATGACGCGCTCCTTCATGGCGTCGTAGACGGTCTGGAACGACGGCATCTCCCGGCGGCAGGGGACACACCAAGAGGCCCAGAAGTTGAGCACGACCGGCTTCCCGCCGTAGCTGGCAAGGGAGACGGGGGGCTGGCCTGGGTGCACGTTCTCCAGCTCGAATCCCTTGGCGGGACCACGATCCTTCACCGGAGGTGGGCTAGGTGGCTCAATAGAGAGCGCGGCCGCGACCAGGAGGGCCAGCGCGCCCATCGTTAGGGCCGCCCACAGCCATCTGCGGCGAGGAGTGGCGGCAGCGCCGCGCCCGTGCTCCGCCTTGATCGGGTCGCGCTCAGCAGGGAACGCTCGACTGGCCGAGGACGGCGTGACGCCGGAACGCTGGATTCCTGTCTCCTCCGTCATCGCCCTCGCTCGGCACGGGCTTCGAGTCGGTCGCCGCCCGGCTGCTGGGGCTGGTGCGCCGCTACGGGCCGTCCGGGTGGAGGATGCCTGCCGGCGGGCGCTGGAGGCGGAGGCCGCCAATGTGCGGCTCGTCTCGAGGATGCTGGAGCGGGCGGCCGAGTCCCAGGCCAGACAGGACCATGACGTTCCATCCCGAGTCCCGCCGTAGTCTGCTACGACGCGTAGTTTAACAATCGACTCGCGATGTGCCAGTGCGTCGCCTGCAGTGGTGGGTCCAGCTGCCGCCGGCCCCCCCGCTGCACGCCGCCCCCCATGAAGCTGGCCATCGACGCCCTGGACCACTGGATCATGGACCTGGGCGACGAGGAACACCACCTGCGCAAGCAGTTGCGGGCGGCCAGGAGGCAGCTTGACCCAGGCCCAGCCGACCCCGCAGCGACTCAGCTCTCCCGGTCGGCCTCGGCCCGGCGGCGGCTGCGCAGGAACTCGATGGCGATGGGGGCGACGGAGAGCAGCACGATGAGAGCGATGATGGGAAGCAGGTACCGGTCGATGTCGGGAATCGATTCGCCCAGGAGGTAGCCGAGCATCGTCACGCCCACCGCCCACAGCAGCCCGCCCAGAACGTTGAAGGTCACGAAGGTGCGGTAGCGCATCGAGCCCACCCCGGCCAGGATGGGAGCGAAGGTGCGGACGATCGGCACGAAGCGGGCCAGCACGATGGTCCGGCTGCCGTAGCGCTCGAAGTAGTGGCGGGCC
>JBOGVI010000276.1:0-4050 GCA_050692695.1 Actinomycetota bacterium | reverse complement strand
GAGCCCGCCCGGAGACGAAAGGGAGGAGAGGAGGCTCCGGACGAGCTCTCCGTAGCGCTCGAGGGTCACGCGCCCGTCGCAGGGCGCGAGGCACCGGCCCATCTCGGCCAGAGCGCACGGCGCGAATCGGGTCGAGGGGCGCATGGACTTCGCGCATCGCCGGATGGGGAAAGCATCCTCCAGTGCCTCCTTGGCCAGCCGGGCCTGCTCACCGGTTCCGAATGGGCCCAGGAACTGGCCTTCGCCCTTCGGCTCGCGCACCACCTTGATCCGTGGGAACGCGTCGGCCACATCCACCTTGAGGTACGCGTACCGCCGCCAGGTCTTGCCGCGCCGGTTGTACTTCGGCCGGTGGGCCCGGATCAGCCGAGCCTCCACGACCAGGGCCTCGAGCTCCGAGCCGGACGGCACCCCTTCCACCGCGGACGTCTCGGTGAGGAGGTCCCCGACCTGCTTGCGGGGATCGCCGTAGAAGTAGCTCTTCACCCGGCCCCGGATGTCCCGGGACTTGCCGACGTACAGGACCCGCCCGTCGCGGGCCTTGAACAGGTACACGCCGGCCGTCCGCGGGAGGTGCTCGGCCAGCCGGATCTTCCCGAAGTTCGGGCGCCCCCGGGCCCGCACCGCGGCGTGGAGGTCTCCGAGGGTGAGGATGCCGAGCCGACCGCCCAGGTCGAGGAGGCCATGGAGCACCTCCGCACAGGCCTCGGCGTCGGGCAGGGCCCGGTGGGTCGGCCTGATCCCGGTCCGGAAGTACTGGGCGAGCGTGGTCAGGCGCACGTTCGGCACGTCGGGCCACACCACCCGGCGGGCCAATCGCGCGGTGCACACCGGTGGATGCGGCATGAGGTCGTAGTCCCGCCGCTGGAGGTTCGCGTTTAGGAACGCGAAGTCGAAGCGGGCGTTGTGGGCCACGAACACGCAGCCATGCGCGAACTCCACGAACCCCGGGAGCACCCCCTCTATGGGCGGCGCCCCGGCCACGGCGAGGTCGTCGATGCCGGTGAGGTGCGTGATGAACGGCGGGATGAGGACGCAGGGGTTCACCAGCGTCTCGAACAGGCCGATCCGCTCGCCGCCCCGGTACTTCACTGCCCCGATCTCGGTGATCCGGGAGTCGGCGGGGGAGCCGCCGGTGGTCTCCAGGTCCACCACGCAAAACGTCACCTCGCGAAGGGGGACGCCCTCCGCCAGGGTGGTCTGGGCTGGCTGGGCGAGCACTGGCCGGCCTCCCCGTGGGGCCGCACGGGGTGCACACGATATCCGAACAGGCGTTCGATAGTCAAGAGGACCCCCTGCGCGACCGGCGATACCGCCCCAGGCGAGGGCGGCGCGTGGCGTTCGCCGTGCCCGGATCCGACGGATCGATCAGGACCCGACCCGGTAGGGCCGCATCATCTCGTTGTCCTCGTGCTCCAGGATGTGGCAGTGCCACACGAACAGGCCGGGGAGGTCGAACCTGGCCTTGATCCTGGTGGCCTCCCCCGGGAAGGCGATCACCGTGTCCTTGAATCCCATCTCCCAGGCCTCCGGTCCATGGAGCTCGCCGGTCTCCCCCTCCTCCCGGTCGATGACTTCGAACATCACCTCATGGATGTGGATGGGGTGCGCGTCTTCCGTGAAGTTGTGAATCTCCCAGATCTCGGTGGCGTCGAGCGCCGGGTTCTCCGTGATGGGGTCGTCCCACCCGAGGTGCACGGGGTTGCCGGCCGAGTCCAAGGTGCCGAGGAGGGCGGCCCTCGGCCCCACGCCCTCCAGGACCGCGGAGTCCTCCTCGTTCAGCGAGACCTGCCGCGTGACCGTGGCCTCGCCGAGCGGCGTGAAGGTGGGCAGCGTCAGCTGGTCGGGCGGCACGCTCGTGTCGGTGGACGTCGGCGGCACCACGGAGAACTTCATGACCTGGCCCGTGGTGCCGGGATCCGAGGCCGGGAAGTCCCTATCGGGGATCCCCCCGCCGAACGGCTCGTCGGGCGCCTCGTTGATCAGGTAGAGCTCCGAGCCCTCCCGCAGGCCGGTGAAGTCGACGATGACGTCCGCCCGTTCGGCAGGGCCCATGAGGAGCTGGTCGATCTGCACGGGCGCCGGCAGGAAGCCGCCCTCGGTGCCGATCTGCCAGATCGGCAGGGCCGCGCGGGCTCGACCCCGAGCCATCGGGCGCGAGGCGATCTTCAGGATGAGGAACCGCGAGTTGCACCCGTTCAGGAGCCGGAACCGGTACCGGCGCGGTTCGACCTCGAGCACCGGCCAGGTGCGGCCGTTGACCACCATGGTGTTTCCGAAGAACTCGGGGTTCCAGATGGGCGAGATGTCGCTCTGGGTGCCACTGCCGGGATACGTCTCCGTGCCGATGTAGGGCCCCGAGAAGCCGTCGAAGAACTCGCGGCTCGCCGGGTAGAACAGCGACCCGTTGGCGTTGAAGGAGCGGTCCTGGATGACGACGGGGATCTCGAAGTACTTCATCCCGGGCGCGTCCCCCAGCTTGGGGGCCGGACCCGGAAGCACGCCGGCCGGAAGGTCGGTTGGACCGCCCCGGAGCAGGTAGAACCCGGCCGGTCCGGCGTAGACGTTCTGGCGGGTCATGCCCAGCGTGTGGTCGTGGAACCAGAGGGTCGACGCCCGCTGGTCGTTCTGGTACTGGAACACGGACTGGCCGGGGCCCCAGGCCTGTCCCCACTTGCCCTGGAACGTGCTCCGGAACTGGTTGTAGAAGCTCCCGACCCTGGCGTGGTCGTCGGGAATGTTGTTCGCCTGGGGCAGGTACCAGGCCTCCGGGTAGCCGTCGCTCTCCTCGGTGTTGTGGCCCCCGTGCAGGTGGACGACCATCGGCACCGGTCCGGTGTACGGTCCGGGGGTCGTCTCGAAGTCCGGGCGCATGTCGCGGCCCCGGCTCCCGCCTGGCGGGTTCGCCCAGTGGAGCGTGGGGTCCACCGGCAGGAGGTGCGGCAGGTAGCGGCCGCTGCCGTCGACCAGGCCGTTGACCCACTTCACCCGGGCCGGGCGGTCGACCGTCGCCTCGATCGTGAACGCCGGATAGTTGAAGGTGCCGGAATGGGACACGGAGCCGTAGCCCCAGACCGTCGTCGCCGGCATGCCGGGTGGGAGGATCTGCTGTAGGAACTGCCGGACGGCGATCTCGTAGTAGTCGATGGACCGGTCCTTGACCGCGACGCCGGGCATCACCGGGGGGATGACGAGCGGCGTGACGTACTTGGGGATCGTCGTCGGGTCCAGCGTGCCACCGGGGATGGCCGCCGCGGCCCGAAGGGTAACGCCCCTCGCCCCGGCCAGGAACACGGAGCCTCCAGCCACCGCCCCTGCCCTCAGGAAGTCGCGCCGGGTGATCATCGTCATCGCCTCCTCCGACCAGGCCGCCCGGGTCACCGGACGGCGTCGCTGGTCTAACCCTTATCGCCCGGGACCCGTAGGGAAGGGGCCGTACGGCCGGCTCCGTAGGTCCGAAGGTCCCTCCTTCCGGATGTGGCTGCGGGGCGTCGGCGAACGTCCGGCCCGATGTGGGTCCTCAGGCCCGCGGGTACAGGTCGTCCTCGACCAGGAACGCTATGAGCTGCTCCACCGCCAGGTGGGCTTCCTGGACGTGCGAGGTCTCGCCGCTCGGGACGCGGATGGCGACGTCGGCCGTGGGCGCGAGCTTGCCGCCGGACTCACCGGTCAGCGCGATGATCCGGAGCCCCTGCCGGCCTGCCACCTCCACGGCGAGCAGGACGTCCTCGGAGTTGCCGCTCGTCGAGATGGCGATCAGCACGTCGCCGGCACTTCCCACCGCCTCCACCTGCCGGGCGAAGACGCCCTCGAAGCCGAAGTCGTTGGCCACCGCGGTGAGGATCGACGTGTCGGTCGTCAGCGCGATCGCCGGGATGGGCGGGCGGCGCCGGTCGAGGGTGAGCGTGCCGACGAGCTCGGCGGCGAGATGCTGGCTGTCCGCGGCGCTTCCCCCGTTGCCGCAGATCAGCACCTTGCCTCCCCGCCGGATGCTGTCGGCGATCAGGGCCGCCCCCTCGGCGATCTGCTCGGCGCACCGCTCGGCGGTTC
>JBOGVI010000275.1:0-9054 GCA_050692695.1 Actinomycetota bacterium | reverse complement strand
GATCTACCCCTCCGCCGCAATCGAGGAGATGACGAGTGCGGAGTGGGCTGAAGTCTTCGCCGTGAATGTCGACGCGACGTTCGTGTGCCTCCAAGCCGCGGCACGGTCGATGGCCCAACGGTCGCAGGGCGTGATCGTGAACGTCGCGTCGCTCTCGGCCCTTCGTCCTGCTGTTCGGCAAAGTCACTACAACAGCAGCAAAGCGGCTGTCATCGCGTTGACGCGATCGGCGGCTGTCGAGCTTGCGCCGCGCGGCGTTCGGGTCAAAGCGGTCTCTCCTCGCCTGATCGAACGGCCCGGGATCGAGCAGGACTGGCCGGACGGCGTTGCCCGCTGGTTGAAGCGGGCTCCGCTCGCGCGCGTCGGTTCGCCCGCCGACGTCGCGGATGCGTGCCTGTTCCTAGTCTCGCCCTTGGCCGGTTGGACTTGTCCGGTGCCGGGCGGAGGGAACAGCGAAAGACTAGTGTGGTACACGCGGTCCGGCAGGCCACGATCGGGCCCTTCCCCGGCTCGCCTCTCGCCCGGCTCGGCGGAACGCCGCTGGTCAGAGGTCGCTTTCAGTGGCGGAGGCGGACGGGAATCGAACCCGCCTGGGAGCTCTCGCCCCCACACCGGTTTTGAAGACCGGGGGGCCCACCAGGCGCCCTGACGCCTCCGAGTCCGAGGATACGCCCCATCCATCTAACGAGCCGAAGTCCGGTTCGCGTCGGGGGCGTCCTCTACCATGGAAGGGCCATGGAAGCGGCGTTCTTCGACCTCGACAAGACCATCATCTCCAAGTCCAGCTCGCTCGCGCTGTCGCGACCGATGTACCGGGCGGGCATGGTCTCTCGCGGCCAGCTCCTCCGGGGGGCCTACGCCCAGCTCGTGTACCTCCTGGTGGGCGCGGACGAGAAGAAGATGGACAAGCTGAAGGACGGCATGCTCGCCCTGACCAAGGGGTGGGACCGCCAGCAGGTGGAGGAGCTCGTCCAGGACGTCATCATCGACGTCATCGACCCGTTCGTGTACCAAGAGGCCCTCGACCTCATGGCTCTCCACCGCCAGCAGCGCCGGCGGGTCTACATCGTTTCCTCGTCCCCTGAGGAGGTCGTGCGTCCCCTGGCCCGGCACTTCGGCGTGAGCGGCGTCATCGCCACGCGGGCGACGATCGAGGATGGCAAGTACACCGGGGAGCTCGAGTTCTACTGCGCCGGTGACGCCAAGGCCCAGGCCATCCGGGATCTCGCGGAACGGGTGGGGATCGACCTTGAGGGCTCCTACGCCTACACCGACTCCATCTCCGACCTCCCCATGCTCGAGGCGGTGGGGCACCCCGTGGCGGTCAACCCGGACCGGGACCTCCGCAGGGAGGCCGAGACCCGGGGGTGGGACGTCCGCGAGTTCCGTCGGCCGGTAAGGCTACGGACCAGGATTGCTACGGTCGCGACCCGCCCGCAGAACCAGGTCGCCATGGGGGTGGCGGCCGCCCTCGTCGTGGCGGCGATCCTCGGCTGGGTGGTGCTCCGGTCCCGCCTCTCGGGCCGTCGCCGGCTCGGCTGACCGCCGCTCGAACGGGTCTTCACGGCCCTGCCGCATCTGCAGTAAGTCGAGCGCCGGTTTGACAGGGGTTTCGCGGTCGCGAAAGACTCTCTTCTTCCAAGGAGGCAGGATGAGGCATTCCCCGCGCCCCCCTCCCTGCTGAGGGCCGTTGTCGGCAACGTTGCGGCATGACCCCAGCACTCGACTCTGGGAGGTGCGATGAGGCGTTTTCGTTGGCTGGTACTCGGTGTTGCAGTGGGCACGCTCGTGGCGCCGTTGAGCGCATGGGCGGCACCCGACGCCGTCAGTACGTTCACGTGGACGCAGAACATGCATCCGATGGGGTTCTCGGAGCGAGCCGTTCCTCTAGACAACACGGTTCCCGGGGCGGGGATCTTCAACTCCGACCTCGCGTTCTGGGGCAGGACCGCGTACCAAGGGACGTACGAGGGGTTCCGGATCATCGACTTCCACGAGCCGGACAACCCGGTCGAGGTCAACAACTTCACCGGCTGCGTCGGCGGGACCACGACGGGGAACCAGGGCGACGTGCTCATCTGGGACGACATCCTGATCCGCTCGTGGAACTCGCCGGCCCCTTCGGGAGGTAGGTTCTGCGGGGACTTGTTCACCCCCGCCGGGCAGGAGGGTCTCCACATCTTCGACGTGAGCGACCCGCTGAACCCTGTCGGCTACGCCTTCGTGCCCGTCGTACAGGGCTCGCACACGGCGACCCTAGTACCAGACGTTGAGAACGGGCGGCTGCTCGTCTACAACAGCGCGTCCAGCGCAGCCAGGCCGGGGATCGACGTCGTCGAGATTCCTCTCGACGACCCGGCGAACGCGAGCGTCCTTCGCTTCGAGGCCTCGGGTGACCCCGCCTTCAGCCTGCCGAACTTCGTCACGATTGACCCGCCCTCATCCGCGGCCGGCACCTACCAGGCCACCGGTGCCGCATTCGGTCCCCAGCCGACCGTGGAGGGCGTGGCCGGCGACATCGTGTTGGTGAACGACGGCGTCGCCCCGACGTCGGATGGCTGCGAGCCGTTCGCCGGCTTTCCGGCCGGCTCGGTCGCTCTGCTCGATCGAGGCATATGCACATTTGTACAGAAGGTGAACAACGCCCAGGACGCCGGGGCGATCGCGGTAATCGTCGCCAACAACATTGCCGGCGCCCCGATCACCATGGGTGGAGACGACCCATCGATCACCATCCCGTCGGTGATGGTGTCGCTGGCGGACGGCGACACGATCAAGGCGGGGCTGCCCGCCCATGGCCGGGTCAGTGCGAACCCTCTACCCGTCCGCGCCTGTCACGACACCGGCGTGATCCTGGGCGATGTCATGAAGGCGGCTTGCGCCGGCGGCAACGGCTTCTCGGTTTGGAGCCTCGATCCGGCGGACGGCGGCTCCCTGGAGGATCCCCAGATCCTCTACTCGCGCTCGGTCCCCGGAGTCGGCATCGGCCACTCGGCGTCCTTCACCTGGGACGGAGAGGTGCTGATCTTCGGGCACGAGCCAGGGGGCGGCGGCCAGGCACAGTGCCAGGCGACGAGCAGCATCACCAACCGGTCGCTGTTCTTCTTCGACGCCGACACGGGCGATGACCTTGGGTCGTTCGTCCTCCCGCGGCCGCAGACGAACCTGGAGAACTGCACGTGGCACAACTTCAACGTCGTGCCGACCCGGAGCGGCGACTACGCGCTCGTCGCCGGCAACTATCAGTCGGGGATCAGCGTCGTCGACTTCACGGACCCGACGAACGCAAGAGAAATCGCGTTCGCCGACCCGGCGCCGCTCGTCAATCCACAGAACCCGGCGGCGATCGAGCTAGGGGGCGACTGGTCGACGTACTGGTACGACGGGCGGATCTACGAGTCCGACATCACGCGCGGGCTCATCGTCTGGTACCTCAGTGACCGGGCGGTGGCCGGCGCGATGAAGCTCGGGCACCTGAATCCCCAGACCCAGGAGTTCACGCTCGGCTGACCCTGGGATCCAGTTGGACGAGGAGAGGGGGGCGGCCAACCCGGCCGCCCCCTCTCCATCGTCTGCCGGTTCGCGCTTCCACCGCCCGCCGGTCTAGAATCGGGGGGTCGCCTTCGGGTGACCGTGAAGGGAGCAGAAACCCACGCGCGTGCTGCCGCGGGAGGCATGCTCGGGACGTGGCGGCAAGCCGCCCGCACCGAGCAAGTGCAGAGAGCGCATGTTCGCTGCTCCCTTCGCGTTTGTTCGAAGCCCGGCCGGGCGGCCGGTTCCTACCTCCGGCTGAGCCACCGCTCGCTAGGCCTGGGCGGGCGGACGGCGGTACTCGAAGTGCATCCCGTCGGGGCGTACGAACGACCCGCCCCAGATGAACCCCCACGCCTCGAACACCGCGACCATCCGGGGGTCCTGGTCGGGAGGCGCGCCGTACGGGTTCTCCGGCACGTTGATGTCCAAAGCGATGCCCCACGTGTGGTGCGAGATGGCCTGCGACGGATCGCGGTTTGCGTACCGCCTGGCGTAGCACCCCGAGTAGCTGTGGACCGCGCCGGCCAGGCCCTCGGCGACCAGCTGTTCGATCGCCCCCCGGATCTGAGGGAACAGTGCCACGTTGCACGTGACCGGTCCGAGGAGCAGGACGCGCTGGGTGGCGATGTGGGCCCGCTCCCACGCCGGGTCGATCAGGAGATAGCCGGGACGGGCCGGGTCCGGCTTCGCCGCGAACTCGCCGAACAGCATCTTGATCTGGACGGGCGGAAGCACGGCGTCGCCCTGGCGGAAGTAGGGCGTGTCGCCTGGGGCCCGGACCCTCAGCGGCAGGCCAGGGGGGAGGATGCTCCGAAACTCTTTGGTGAGCTGGCGGTCGGTGGGGTGCCCGGAGGGCTGGAGCAGCGCGTACCGGTCGTGGGTGATGCCGATCTCGCGGCCCAGCTTCCGCGACACCATGAGCTCGTGCGCCCCCACCAGCTCGTCGGGAAGGACGGCGGCGACCTGAACCCGCACAGCGCCGAACCGAAGGACGGCGCCCGGGCCCAGGCCGCGGAGGCGAGCGCTGCTCGCACCGAGGATCCCCTGACGCGTCCCCTCCCGCTGCTCGAGCGCGATCACCACGGTTCGATCGGCGGGGGGCAGGAACGGCGTGTAGTCGCGGGGGCTCACCGCGGCCACCTCGACCGGGATCCGAAGGCCCTCCGGGGGGTCGTCCACGACCTCGCCCTGGGCCGAGTAGGACCGGGTCATCCAGACGGTGTCGCTGGCGACGACCACGCCCCGCTCGATCCCGGGAAGGCTCTCGACCCGCTGCCGGAACCCCGGGGGGAGTCCGCCCGGGGTCCACGCCAAGAAGGTCTCCGAGGCCTCAGGCGTGGTGGTGGGCACGGGCACTCGAGCCCCGCCATCCCGCCCGCGATCGGGGACTCCTGAGCCCTGGACCGATAGGGTCATCACGGCGCCGACGACGAACCCGGCGATAGCCCCGGCCGCCACCCGCAGGACGCCGCGGAGCCTCACGGCGCCGCGTACACCTGGAGGGACTCGGCCAGGGCAAGGAGGTCGGCCAGCTCCAGTTCCGCGGTGTCGAGCGAGTAGTACACGCCGCCCTCCACCCACTCGAGCTGGTGGCGGTCGGGGATCCATCGACCCACCACGCCTCGCACTTCGACCTCGGACTGGCTGGCCGAGGAGGCCGGCGGGAGCTTGCTGGCCTGCTCCTCGTGCAGCCGGATGGGCCCAGCGCCGAAGTCGGCCTCCACCTGCTGGAAGTACACGTTGAGCGCGATGGCCTTCTTGAATCGAACGAGCTCGGCGCTCGCATGGGTGTACCCGGACGGGAGCGCCTCGAGTGCCGGCACCAGCGCGGCGAAGTCCAGCTCGGCCGCAGCCTGCCCCAGGGAGACGCGCTCGGTCACGCCGCCCGGCGAAGAGCGCACCCGCCAGGCCTTGGGAAGGGTCATGCCGGTGACCGGGAGGGAGCCCGCCACCCGAAGCAGCTCGGCGCGGGACAGGTTGGTCTCCAGGTACAGGTCCGTGCCGGCGGCGTGGATCGACAGCCTCCGTCCGTGATCGGGGGTGGCCGGCTCGTAGTAGGCGACGCCCCCGTTCGGCAGCGCCACCTCCTGGGCCCGCAGTCCCACCGGGCCGAACAGCGTGTTCCCCTTCCACCGGCGGGTCTCACCGAGCTTCAGCCAGGTCAGGCCCTTCGAGTACGTGATGAGGGTCTCCTCGCGCTTGGTCTCCTCCGCCTCCTCGACCGGCGGGGCCGGGAGCACCACCCGGTACAGGTCGAGGCCCTCCACCTCGGCCGGCGCGATGGGCCGGAAGCCCGTCACCTTGGAGGCGTCGGAAAGGGACACGGCCGCGGCGCCCTGGTCGCTGGCACTCTTCGTCTCCGGGATGCGGAACGTCGAAGACGCCGGGGGCTGCTCGCTCATGGACAGCGTGGTGACCTCGAAGATCGGAAGCCGAGAGGATTCGTCCGGGAGGCCGAACCGCAGCGCCCACTGGTCGCGTTCGCGGCCCGGGGCCGGGTAGACCGTGTAGCGGAGGGGGAACCAGCTCCGCGCGTCGAGCCACAGGTCCACTCGGTCGTCGGCGAAGAACGGACGCCACGAGCCGCCGAGGGACAGGAACGGGAACAAAGGCTGGGCCCGCTCGAACGGCAGGCGCACCTCGATGGCCGATCGGCCCAGCACGGTGCCTTCGCCCAGCACTTCGAGCTGATTGGCGTCGACCAGGGTCGCGACCGGAAGGATGAGGTCGGTGGGCGTGGGGGTGGAGGCCGAGAACGGCACGCGGTTCTCCACCACCGTCTCCGTCCGGGGGCAGACGCCGATCGGACACGCCGAGGGCCCAACCGAGTACCAGCTCGAGCCGTCCACCACGAGCTGGAGGTCGGTGGGCGTCACGTCCTCCGTCGGGTACTGGGTGTGGTCCACCACGTCCAGGCGGAACCGTTCGGGGGCCCGGAACCACACGTTCATCGACAGCTCGCGGACGGGGACGTCGGGCCCGAAGTGGTGCTCGGTGACCGAGAACCGGGCCTGGTATGCCGTCAGCCGCGACGCGGCCCGGGTCACGCCCTTCGTGACGTCCGCGGCGGCGATGGGCAAGCGCTCCGGCCCCCGCCACGGACCGCCGGCGGCGAGGCTTCCCGCCACCAGGCCCACCACCAGGGCCGCCGCCACCGGGGCCAGCCGGCGGCTCAGCCGAGGAAGGGACGGCCCGGCCGGACGGCGACCCGGCAGGAGTCGGAGCCGGACCGGCGGGCGCTCCCGGGCCTCCCGCGCCACGGCGGCCATGATCGGCTCGACCAGATCGGGCACGGCCGGCGCCACCTCGAACCGGGCGGCTTCCCGGAGCGTCCAGGCGCCCCGCTGGAACGCGGCGCACCCGGTGCAGGTCGCCACGTGGCTCTCGACGGCGGCCGCCACGCGATGGGACAGTCGCTCGCCGTCCATGCGCTCGGAGATGGCCCGGCGGGCCCGCTCACAGTCCACCGGCGTCCTCCTCCATGGCCAGCGCGCTCATCATGGCGTGGCGCGCCCGGTGCATGCGGCTCTTCACCGTGCCCACCCGAAGGTGCAGCACGTCGGCGGCCTCCTGGTAGGACAGGCCGAACACCTCGATCAGCAGGAACGGCTCGCGATGCTCGTCGGAGACCGCCTCGAGGGCCGCGTGGAGCTCCACCCGGGCCTCGGGGTCGGGGGGCCCCACCGTGGGGGGAGGCTCCTTGGCCAGGTGGCTCTTCCGGGCCCGGATGGCGTCCATGGCGCAGTTTCGGGCGATCCGGAACAGCCAGCTGGTGAACTTCGAGTCGCCCCGGAAGCTCCGGAGGAACCGGAACGCGCGAAGGAACGCCTCCTGGGTCACGTCCTCGGCCAGGGACCGGTCCCGGGTGAAGTGGTAGGCGAACCGCCACACGTCGGCCTGGTACATGCGAACGAGCTCTTCGAACGCGCCGAGGTCGCCCTCCCTGGCGCGCCCAAGCGTGCGGGGGTCCGGGTCCTGCACGTATGCCCTCTCAGTCCGGCCGGCCAACCAAGCTTAAGCGCCCGTCCCGCGACCGGATACCCGCTGAGCAGGCGCTTCCCGGCCGGGCCAGGGACTCCCTCCTCTCCGGATGAGGCTGGTTTGCCCGTTACGACCGGGGCGGCGGCTAGTTGGTTCCGTGCCTAGCGCGCCGCCAGGGAGGAGGGGTGCTCCAGGCGTTCCGCCAGGCGCTCCGCACGCTCGGCCGCGTCCCGCACCCGGCCCGCGGTAACAGCTCCGGTGATGGTAAGGAGCTCGGTCTCCACCCGGGGCCCCATCCGGCCGGTGCCCCTCCTGATCAGGGGGTCCAGGCGGGCCACAGCCCGCTCCAGGCGGGCCAGGGCCGAGATGCCGGGCCCCCGGCCAAGTCGCTGGTTAGGCCCGTGGTCAGGTGTCGGCTCTGGCTCCGGGGCAAACTCCACGGCGGTCCCGGAGCGCCGGCACCGCCAGGCTTCGAGGTCGATGACCCTTCCCATGGCGCGATCGTAGACCCGGGGTCTGACAAGGTCCGGGAACCCGAGTCAGGTCGAGGCGGTCGGTCCGGGTGGATCCACGGCGCCTGAGTCCGGAGAGGAAGGAGCCATAAGGAGCCATGAGGATTCGCGGTTTCCCGGCCGTCTTGGTTGCCACGCTGGAGGCCCTTGCCGTCCCGACGGGCCCGGCAGCCGCCGGCGGCTCCTGGTTGGTCCCGGACCGCCGAGCCTACGTTCCGGGGGATCGCGCGCTCCTCCGAGGCTCATTCTCGACCGGCTCGCTGGAGGGACGGATCTCAGATGGCCCGTTCTTCGCGTACCTCCTTCCCCAGGGCCGCTGGATCGACGGTTCCGATCCCGGGGATCGCGATCCGGCTCGGTGAGCTTCGGATCGTCCGGGGCGATGGGCCGTACCCGAAGCGAGCCCGTGTCGAGTTCACGGTCCCCGATGTGGCACGGGGCTTCTACCACGTCTCATACTGCAACGATCCCTGCACGGTGGACGGGATCGGTGACCTGGCCGGCAGCTTCTCATTCGCCATCGCTCCCACCCGCGCCGAGGGACGGTTGATGGTGCGCGTCGCGCGCCTCGAGAGCAGGGTCAGGATGGTCGCACAGCGCGTGCACGCCAGAACCCGGAGCGAGCGGAAGAGGCTGGAGCGGGCCCTGGAGGAGAGGACCTCCGATCTCGTCGAGGCCGGGGCCCGAGTCGCCGCGCTCGAAAGGCAGGTCGCGGGCTCCGCGAGGCGTCCAGGGCCGAGGCACGACAAGCTCGGCCGATCGTGGATGCGTGGGTCGGCGTGGCGCTGGCGGGCGCCCTGGCCGCGCTCGCGGCATCCGTGCTCGTCGGGCGGCGGCGGCAGCCTGTGCGACACGTCACGATCGCATCACCCGCGCCCGTGCGCGACGTCCCCCGGCCGCTGGAGGACGCCATCCGGCGCGGCTGAGCCGACGCCGAGTGCAAGCCTGAACCTGAAATCCGCCGGGCTGGTGATTGTCCGCGCGGGCGGAGTCGTCTAGCGTTCGCCTCCACCGGCGGCTCGGCCGC
>JBOGVI010000274.1:0-3400 GCA_050692695.1 Actinomycetota bacterium | reverse complement strand
CCACGGATTCGAACACCGAGTCGCGCACCTTGAGGCGCTGCGCCGGGCTCGCCAGCTCCACCGGCACCCTGAGGCGGCTCGAGAGCGCCTCGTTGAGCCCGGGCACGCGGGCGCCGCCGCCGATCGTGTACACCCGCCCCAGGCCCCCCGCAGTGCGGGATGCCGTCGCGAGGAACGCGGCCGCCCGCTCCACGCCCACCGCGATCTCCTCACCGCGCGCTTCCACGTAGGGCGCGAGATCGCCGGTCTGAGTCTGGCCCTGGATCGCCCGCTCAGCGTCCTCGGCGGAGAGCCCCCTCTCGCGCTGAAGATCCTCGCGAAACCGTCGCGTGCCGACCGAGAGGTCCCGCGTGAGCACCGGCACCCCATCCTCGAGAACGTTTACGTTGGTCACCTCGTGACCGATGTTCACCAGGCCCACCACCCCCTGCATGGCGTCGGGGTGGTTCAACTCGAACGCGTTGTGGATCGCGAAGGCATCCACGTCGATGATCGCCGGCTCGAGCCCCGCCTCGCCGAGCAACCCTATCCGGCCCTCCACCAGCTCGCGCTTCGCGGCGACCAGCAGGACGCTCATTTGAAGCCCTTCGGCATCGGGGTCGAGGATCTGAAAGTCGAGCTCGACGTTCGCCATGTCGAAGGGGACGTGCTGCTCCGCCTCCCAACGGATCACCTCCCGAGCGTCGCCTTCCTTCATACGGTCCATCTGGATCTTCTTCACGATGACGTCGCGTCCCCCGACGGCCGTGACCACGGACTTTTGCTTCACGCCGGCCGCGGAAAACAGCCCCTGGATCGCCTCCGCCACGATCCCGGGATCCATCACCTCACCCTCGACGATGGCGTCGGCGGCCACCTCCGTGGTGGCCACCTTGACGAGTTCCGGTTCGCTGCCCGAGTGGTCGATGACCACCAGCTTGATGATGCCGGACCCGATATCGAGCCCGACTGAGGTTTTCTTGCCACCAACCAAGCCAAACAGGGCCATCGTCGCCTATGGTCAGAAGAAAAGGTAGGGCGGGGGCAAACTACAGTATGCCCCGCCCCTTATCCTGTCAAGCCTCGAACCTACTTGAGACCTGACTTGTAAACTGCTGTGCTGTTAGATACTTAGAGCGCTCAAAAGAGGTGCGTCCAGCCTCTCGACTGGGTTAGTGCCGCGGCGGCAGCGTACTGTAACGACTTGGCAATTGCACACTTAGAGTACGTGACCGTGGTCCCACTGGTCAGGTGCTGCAGGGTGCGGTCTCGGTTCTCAGCCATCACTGCGCCCCAAAGGCGCGCTTCCGTGGCAATCAGGCGCCCTCGCAGGATTGCGATTCCGAAGAAACTGTAACCGCCCTGGACGTTCAAGTCTCCGTCGATCAAGAGGATACCCTGGCCCTGCACGCCGTTAAGCACGCTCACTCCGGCACCACCGGTTATGTGGATGATCGGGAAGTAATCGCCGCACGTGCCTAGCGGATTCATGCCGTCCCCCCAATTGTGCACGTCGGTCCGGTTGCAGGATCCGTCGGCCGCGAACGATGGTTGGCTCGTGTAGGTCCCGGCCGGCAGGACGACGTTCGCGCGGGCCGCCAACTCGTCGTATGTAACGTCACCGAATCGATTGAAGATCGACCCGGTGATCGTGGTGTCCTCCAGGACCGGAGGATTGCCGGCCGCGCGCCCCACGGCCCCGCTGACTTGCGTCGCGTCCCGTGTGCGGACACCAGCCCTTGCCGTGTCGGCGAGGGTGTCGCAGTCGGTCCAGCCCGGCGGAACGTGAGGATCTCCGCCGACCATCGCATTCCCCGCCAGAGATAGGGGGCCCTGAGTCGTAAGCGCCGCCGTGATCCCGCAGTCGATGGGCCGCACACGCACCAGCGCGCCGATACGCTGTCGCGCACCACCAGCGAACAACGGGCCGGTCGAACCGACTGCGTCGCTTCCCGTGATGTCGACCAGGTACATGCTCCGGTTCAGCTTGTAGACCCAGCCGCGGTAGGAACCGGTCCCCACCGAGGCCCTCATGTCCGGGACCTGGAACGAATCCGCCGGATAAACCGCACGCGTGTTGATCGACTCCGGCCTCCACGAGCCGAGTACCTCGTGGATTCCACCCTCGGCGAGCGCGAACGACCGGAGCGCCCGACGCTGGCTCTCGGCGATGCGTTGCTCCTGGGTGCCGACGAAGAACGCGCCGGCGACGAGCGCGCCGATCACGACCAGCGCAAAGAGGGCGACCCCGAGCGCAATGCCGCGTTGGTCTCGCAATTGCCTGATCACGATGCTACCAGCGCCTGTTGTTGCGCAACGCGACCCGCGTGACAACGCTGTCCACCGCATGAAGGAGGCGGCCGCCTGCTCCCCGCATGGGCTGAACCGTCTGTCCCCGCACCACGACTTCGATCTCGCCGATTTGGAAGCGGTCGGTGGTCGGATTGCCGGCCGCATCGTAGTAGCGGAGCGCTAGGCCGTCGGCAGTGACCGGCCCGAGGATCGGTTGGAGCCCACCCAGACTTCGCTGGCCGATGTAATGCCTGCCGTCCGAGGCCCGGTAAGCGAGGTACGTCACGGTTTCGAAGGCCCGCACCGGTGCGCCGCTCGGGATCGCTCCCGGGCGGTCGAGTTGGCCTGCGGCGAACAGCAGTCGGACCGTGAGCTCGCGTCCCGAGCGTGCGTCGCCCACACGGCAGTTCCCGCTCGAGATCCCGGTGATCCGGCCCAACACCCAGCCGTCGTCACTCCGCGTGGTTTCGTCGCCCTCGTAATAAACGAGCACTGAGTCCCGGGCGGCATCGAAGTCCCGGAGGCCGTACCGCGGCTGGCTCGGGACCGTGAGGATGGTCGTCGCCACGGTGGGCCCGGCAGTCAGCCAGGGGCCGAGCGGCGGCGTGCGGCAGAGGAACGCCAGCGTGCGCATCGCCCGCAGGCGAATTGAGTCCTGGCCCATGGCTCCGATGTCGCCTCCGGTGGCGGCGAGCTCGCGCAATTCCGCCGCCAGGATCGTCCCCGAGGCGCGCATGTTCTGCTGGAGGTCGATCCGCTGGGTTTGCGCCTGATAGATGCGCTGGTGCGTGACGAGCGTCCGGTAAAGCCCGGTCATGATGATCCCGAGCAGGACGAGAGCGACGAGTAATTCGATGAGGGTAAGGCCCCTGCATGCTAGGTGCGGCACGTGATGGATGTCTCCACGGTGTCGGCCCGCGTCCGCCCGGCGGAGGTGCGGTACGTGGTCACGAGCAGGATGCGGTACGTGCTGTCACCCGCGCCCTGGAAGCGCCACTCGTTCCCGGCGGCCGCGCTCGAGCCGCGATCCAAGGTCTCCGAGCCCGAGGCGCGATCGCTGCACGCCTGGGCCCGCAGGCGCTCGAGCCGCTGGGCGGCGAACGTCGCGGCTACGGCGGCGCGTTGGCCG
>JBOGVI010000273.1:0-5825 GCA_050692695.1 Actinomycetota bacterium | reverse complement strand
ACGAGGGCCGCGACTTCGCGCTCGAAGAGCGGCGACCGGCCGTGGACGGCCAGGTGATCTCGGTCCGCGGCCTCCACCGGAACTACGGCGACCTGGTGCTGCCGCTCGTTGGGGAGCATGTGGCCAGGAACGCGGCGGTGGGAATCGTTGCGATGGAGGCGTTCCTGGACCGGGCCCTCTCGCTTCGGGCCGTCCGGACTGCCCTGGCGAGGGCGACGTCGCCGGGACGGTTGGAGGTGGCCGCCCGGCGACCGGTGATCGTGCTGGACGGCGCCCACAACCCCTCCGGGGGGGAGGCCCTGGCGGCGGCACTGCGAGAGGCCTTCGCCTGGAGCCGGCTGCACGTCGTGATGGCCGTCTCGGCCAACAAGGACGTCGACGGCATCGTCGCGGCGCTGGCCCCGCTCGCGTTCCGGGCGTACGCCGCGCGGAACGAGAGTGCGCGCTCGGGCGGAGCCGAACGGGTGGCGGAGGCCTTCGCCGAGGCCGGCGTCCCGGTGGTGTCGTTCGGCTCGGTGGCCGAGGCCCTGGAGGCGGCGCGCGCCGCCGCGGACGGGGAAGACCTCATCCTGGTCACGGGGTCTCTCTATACTGTCGCGGACGCCCGCGAGGCCCTCGGACGGGGAATCTGAACGTGGCTTCGGAATCGACCGTGCTCATCGTGAAACCGGACGCGGTGCGCCGGGGCCTGATCGGCGAGGTCCTGCGGCGCATCGAGGCCAAGGGCCTCCGCATCGCCGAGATGCGGATGATGGAGATCGACCTCCCGTTGGCCGAGGAGCACTACGCGGAGCACCGCGAGAAGCCCTTCTTCGGTGACCTGGTCGAGTTCATCACGTCCGGCCCGGTGGTCGTGGCCCAGCTGGAGGGTGAGCAGGCCGTGCCCGTGCTGCGGATGCTTATGGGGCCGACCGACCCCGTGGCCGCCCCGCCCGGCACCATCCGGGGCGACTTCGGCACGATCATCACCGAGAACCTCGTGCATGGCAGCGACTCGCCGGAATCGGCCTTACGCGAGCTGAAGCTCTTCTTCGGATAGGGAGAGTACCGGGGTGCGTCGCGCCCCGGCGGCGGGTCAGCCGGCGCGGCGGAAGGCCACCACCGCGTTCTGGCCGCCGAACCCGAAGGAGTTCGACACGGCGAGTCGTACGTCGGCCTGCCGAGCCTCGTTCGGAACGTAGTCGAGGTCGCAGTCGGGGTCGGTCTTGCGGTAATGGATGGTCGGCGGGATCACGCCACTTTGGATCGCCAACAGGCACGCGGCGGCCTCTACGGCTCCGGCGGCACCGAGCATGTGCCCGGTCATCGATTTCGTGGAGGACACGGCCAACTCGTGCGCGGCGTCCTCGCCCAGCGCGGCCTTGATCGCTTTCGTCTCGGAGGCGTCGTTCAACTGGGTGGACGTGCCGTGCGCGTTCACGTAGTCGACGGCTTCCGGCTCCTCGCCCGCGTCGTCGAGGGCTCGACGGAGCGCCAGGGCGGCGCCCGACCCTTTCGGATCCGGCGCCGTGATGTGGAAGGCGTCCGCGGAGGCGCCGTATCCCGCGACCTCCCCGTAGACCCTCGCTCCCCGGGCCCGGGCCCGGTCCTCCGTCTCCAGAATCAGTGCGCAGGCTCCCTCGGAAAGCACGAAACCATCCCGGTCGGCGTCGAACGGGCGGCTGGCGCTCTCGGGATCCGAGTTCTTGGTCAGCGCCGTCATCTGTGCGAACGCGGCGATGGTGAGGGGCAGGGTGGCGGCCTCCGAGCCGCCGACGATGCAGAGGTCGACGTACCCGTCGCGAACGAGGCGCATGCCCTCGCCGACCGCGTGGTTGCTGGAGGCGCATGCGGAGATCGTGCACAGGTTCGGCCCGGTGAGGCCGTAGATCATGGCGATGTGGCCGGCGGCCGCGTTCGCCATGAGGGCCGGCACCATGAACGGGCTCACTCGGCCGGGGCCCTTGTCCCGGAGAACGTCGTGTTGGTTGAGGAGCCACTCGATCCCGCCGATGCCGGTGGCGAACACCACACCGGCTCGGTCGGACGCGACCTCGGGGCGGCCCGCGTCGTCCCACGCGAGCTTGGCCGAAGCCACGGCGAAGTGCACGAACCGGTCGGTCCTGCGAGCCTCCTTGGGTTCGAGCCAGTCCGAGGCTTGGAAGCCGTCGACCTCGCCGGCCAGCGTCACGGGAAGCGTGGCCGGGTCGAAGCGCTCGATCCGGCGGATGCCGTTCCGGCCGGAGGTCGCGCCGGCCCAGAAGTCATCGACGCCGATGCCGATCGGCGTTGCCGGCCCGATGCCGGTGACGACAACCGTGCGATCAGCCGACACCGAGCTTGGAGGCCACGAGCTCGACGGCTTGGCCCACGGTCTTCACGCCATCCATCTCGTCCTCGGGAATCTCGATGTTCCACTCCTCCTCGAGGGCGAGGACGGCCTCAACGAGGTCGAGCGAGTCCGCGTTCAGGTCCTCGGCGAACCGAGCGTCGGGCGTGACCTGCGTCTCGTCGACGGCCAGCTGCTCCGCCAGGACCTTTCGGACCCGGGCCCCGATCTCCGCCTTGTCCATCCTTTCCTCCTTGCCTCCGTCCGGTGCCCGCAAACTCTAGAGGGAGTGGCCCCGGCCGACTAGGCCGTGAGCCCCCCGTCGACCGGGATCACCGCGCCGTTCACGTAGGACGCCTCGTCCGACATCAGGAACCGGACCACGGAGGCGACCTCCTCCAGATGCGCGGTCCGGCCGAGCGGGGTCTGGTCAACGTAGTAAGCCCGGGCCTGTCCCGTGAGGTGCGAGGTCATCTCGGTGTCCACCAGCCCGGGGCAGACGGCGTTCACCGTGATGCCCTTGCCTCCCACTTCCCGGGCCAGCGACTTCGTGATGCCTACCAGCGCCGACTTCGACGCGGCGTAGACGGTTTGGCCCGGGTTTCCGTGCAGGGCAACAGCCGAGGACATGTTCACGATCCGGCCCCACTTTGCCCTGAGCATCGATCGAAGCGCGGCCTGCGAGCACAGGAACGCCCCGCGCACGTTCGTGTCCAAGGTGCGCTCGTACTCGTCTATGGAGTACTTCACGAGGAGCCCGTCCCGGGAGTAGCCGGCGTTGTTCACCAGGCCGGTGACCGGCCCGAGGGTCTCGCCCACCTCCCGGAAGGCCTCCGAAACCGAACCCTCATCCAAGGCGTCGAGGTGAACGATGCGCCCGCCTACGCCGACGGCCTCGATGGCCTGGAGCGCCTCTTTGGCGTCGGTGTCGCTGGTCCGGTAGCCCACGGCTACCTTCCATCCCCCGGCCGCAAGCGCCTCTGCGCATGCGCGGCCGATGCCCCGGGAGCCGCCGGTTACGACGGCGACCTTCACGACGTTGGTTCCGGCGCCGTCCATCGAAGCAGGTTCGCCCCCCACGCCAGGCCGGCGCCAAACGAGGTCAGCAGCACCACCGCGTCCTGCTGGATCCGCCCGGCCCGCCACGCCCGGTCGAGCGCGATGGGGATGGACGCTGAGGACGTGTTGCCGACCGCCTCTACGTCGATCACGGCCCGGTCCATGCCGATCCCCAGTCGCTCCGCCACGGCGATCATGATCCGCGAGTTCGCCTGGTGGGGGATGAGCAGGTCCACGTCCTCGGGTTGGTAGCCGGATTTCTCTAGGAGCTCGCGGCAGGCCCCCGCCATCTCGGTCACCGCCCGCTTGAACACGTCGCGGCCTGACGGCATCCTGATCGCGTGGTCGCGCTGGGCAACGGTCTCCGCCGAGGCCGGGCGGGCCGAGCCGCCCGCCGGGATGATCAGCAGCTCCGCCGCCCCTCCGTCGGTGCCGAGGATCGTGCCGATGATCCCCGGCACATCTGATGGCCGGAGCACCACGGCGCCGGCCCCGTCCCCGAACAGCACGCACGTGCTGCGGTCGGTCATGTCGAGCACCCGTGACAGCACCTCGGCCCCCACCACGACCACCGTCTCCGCAGCCCCCGACTCGATGAATGCTGCGCCGGTGGAAAGCCCGAACGAGAATCCGGCACAAGCCGCGTTGAGGTCGAACGCCGGACATCCGATGCCGAGCTTGCGCTGCGTCCACACCGCCGCGGCGGGGATCGGGGTGTCGGGGGTGAGCGTGGCGCAGATCAGCAGGTCCACCTGATCGCGAGCGATGCCCCCCGCGTCGAGGGCCCTCCACACGGCCGCCGTGGCGAGGTCCGAGGTGGCCTCGCCGTCCGCGGCGAACCGGCGCTCGCCGATCCCCGTGCGCTGGCGGATCCACTCATCGCTCGTGTCGACGATGGACTCGAAGAACGCGTTCGTGACGATTCCCCCGGGGAGGGCCGACCCGACGCCGGCGACGGTGGCGTGGCGCCCGGCGGTCATGCCTGCCGCTCCTCGCCGCCCTCCATCCATGCCACCGGCTGGCCGACCGAGACGGGCTGGCCGTCGCGCCCGAGGATGCCACCCATCCGTCCGTGCATGGGGGCGAGGATATCCTCCGCCGACCCCCCGTGTTCCACGCGGGCCACCGGCTGGCCCTTCTCCACCCACTCCCGGCCGCCTCGGAACCGGCGGGGGGGAAGGACCCGAAGCCGGCCGGTGGTCGGCGCGACCAACAGGGTGATGGGAAGCGCGGCCGACTCGCCGAGGTCGGGCTGGGGCTGGGGGTCCGACCGACTCACGATGCGACCTCCTCGCTCCCCGCCCGGGCGAAGGCCGCCGCCTCCTCCGGCGAGCCCACCGAGGCGACCCGAAGGCCGGGGAACGCCCGCTTCGCAAGCTTCGAGAGCACCTGGCCCGGGCCGGCCTCGGCGAACACATCGATGCCGGCCTCGGCGAGCGCCTGCATCGAGCGTTCCCATCGCACCGGCGAGACGACGTGGCGGGACAGCCCGTCGCGGAGCGCGGCGGGTTGGCCCACGAATCGTGCGGACACGTTGGCCACGATGGGGAACCGGGGCTCCGCGAACTCCAGCTTCGCCAGGGCCTCGCGGATGGGCTCCACCGCGGGCTTCATGAGGGGGGAATGGAAGGCACCGGCCACCTTCAGCCGGATGGCCCTGGCGCCCCGGCTCTTCGCGGCCTCCTCGGCTCGCTCGATCGCCTCGACCGTCCCGGACAGGACCACTTGGTTCGATGCGTTCTCGTTCGCCACGGCGAGGACGTCGCCCCGTCCGGCGGACTCGCAGATCTCGGCAGCTTCCTCCGGGGTCACCCCGACCAGGACCGTCATGGTCCCGGCCCGGCGGTCCGACGCCATCTGCATGGCCCGGCCCCGGGCGGCCACCGCGCCGAGAGCCGGGGAGAAACCCACGACCCCGGCGGCCACGATCGCGACGAACTCGCCCAGGGAATGTCCCGCGGCCGCGTCGAAGCGAGCCCCCTCCGCCTCAAGGACCCGGAACGCCGCCACGTCGCAGGCGAGCAGGGCGGGCTGGACGAACTCGGTGGTGGAAAGCAGCCCCTCGTCGCGGCGGGCAGCCACAACGTCCGTTCCAATGGCCCCCGAGGCCTCCTCCATGACGGCCAAGCCCGCATCATGCTCAGTCCAGGGGTCGGCCATGCCCGGGAACTGGGATCCCTGCCCCGGGAACAGGACGGCTACGGCCAACGCGCTCCTCCCCATGCGCGAGCGGTCATCCTCGGCTGCTTCGACCCTACTCTGGGGGGGAGGGTTACGCATTCGGGGTTGCGCTCCGGCGCGCCCCAGGTTGCCACCCCGACCCCCGTCCTGTACAACAGTCGCGAATCCGAATGGCCGAGAGGGTTCGACGAAGTCTTGTGCCCCAGCGTCGCGGCAGCATGGGCGCCGAGGGGATGTTCGGGTTCCTGGGTCAGGACATGGCCGTCGACTTGGGGAC
>JBOGVI010000272.1:0-2657 GCA_050692695.1 Actinomycetota bacterium | reverse complement strand
TCGCGCTAGCCTGACGGGGACGCCATGGCCGACGTCGACGGCGCCCGTCGCTCGCTTGAGGACGCCCTCGGCCCCACCGAGGTCCTGTCCGATCCACTCGCCCTCATCCTGTACGCGCGCGATGCATCCATGGTGGAGGGCGGCTGTGCGCTTGTGGTCTTCCCCCACTCCCTCCAGGACATCGTGGCGTGCATGCGGATCGCCCACGACCACGACCTGCCCGTCGTGCCCCGGGGATCCGGCACCGGCCTGGCCGGCGGAAGCACGCCGATCGGCGACGCGCTGGTCGTCGTGACGGCCAAGATGAACCGGATCCTGGAGGTCCGTCCGGAGGACCGTCTCGCGTGGGTGGAGCCGGGCGTGCTCAACCTTGACCTCACGAATGCCCTGGCGCCGATGGGGTTCACCTACGCTCCCGACCCCTCCTCGGAGCAGACCTGCTCGATCGGGGGCAACGTGAACACCAACGCGGGCGGGCCTCATTGCCTGGCCTACGGCGTGACGTCGAACCACGTGCTGGCGGTGGATATCGTCCTCCCCGATGGGGCCGTGGTGCAGTTCGGCTCCGAGGCACCCGAGACGACCGGCTACGATCTCCGAAGCATCGTCGTCGGCTCCGAGGGGACGCTCGGCATCGTGGCGCGGGCGTGCGTGCGCATCACGCCGCTTCCGCAGGCGGTGCGGACGATGCTCCTCGACTTCGAAACCGTCGAGGACTGCGCCGCAACGGTTTCCGCCATCATCGCCTCCGGCGTCGTCCCGGCCGCCGTAGAGATGATGGATCACGGCATCATCGTGGCCGCCGAGAGCTTCGCCCACGCCGGCTACCCCACCGACGCCGCCGCCATCCTCATCGTCGAGGTGGACGGCGTGCCAGCCGCCGTCGAGGCTCAGGCCCGAGCCGTGGAGGACGCGGCGAGCAAGAACAACGTCCGCTCTATCCGGGTGGCGAAGGACGACGCCGAACGGGCCTTGGTGTGGAAGGGACGGAAGAGCGCGTTCGGGGCTGTGGCCCAGATCGCGCCCCACTACCATCTCCACGACTGCGTGGTGCCTCGCTCCAAGCTGGTCGAGGTGCTGGCCGGCGTGTACGACATCGCGAAGCGACACGAACTCGTCGTCACGAATGTCTTCCACGCCGGCGACGGGAACCTTCACCCGCTGCTCTCGTTCGACCGGCGTATCCCGGGAACGCTGGAACGGGTACTGGCGGCGAGTGAGGAGATCGTGCGGCTGTGCGTGGCGGCCGGCGGCTCGCTCACCGGCGAGCACGGCATCGGCCTGGAAAAGCGGGACTTCATGCCGCTGGTGTTCTCGGAGGAGGATCTCGCCGTGCAGGCATGCGTCCGTGCGGCGTTCGACCCCGATGGCCTGATGAACCCGCACAAGGTGCTTCCCGCGGGCGCGCGGTGCGGCGACTTCGCGGTGGCCCGGGGCACGGACGCGGCCGAGGCCGCAGCGAACCTCCCGGAGGGATCGTGGATCTGACCCACCCCATGGACAAGTTCGAGGTCGCCGACGTCCTGGCCATGGCCACGGCGGACCGCCACCGGATCCTCGTGGTGGGCGGCCGGACCCACGCGGACAAGGGCAACCCGTGCGAGGTGGACGCCGAGCTTTGGACGACGCAGCTCGACGGCCTCGTGTCCTATGAGCCGGCCGAGATGATCGCGGTGGCCGAGGCCGGGATGCGGGTCGGCGAGCTCGACCGGATCCTGGCTGAGGGCGGGCAGGAGTGGCCGAGCGACGCGCTGCCGGAGGCCACGGTGGGCGGGGTGATCGCCGCGGCGGCCAACTCGCCCCGGCGGCTCAAGGTCGGGCCGGTCCGCGATACCGTGATCGAGATGGAGGTCGTGACCGGCGACGGGCGGCTGGTGAAGAGCGGGGCCCGAACGGTGAAGAGCGTGACCGGCTACGACGTCCACAAGCTCATGACCGGCTCGCTGGGAACCCTCGGCGTCATCGTGCAGGTCGCGCTGAAGGTCCGTCCCCGCCCGCCGGCCCGCCGGACCGTTCGCATCCCCGGCGGGCTGGAGGCCGCTCTACGGGTGCTGGAGGCCGTGCCCAACCCCGCCGCCGTCCTGGCCACGCCCCAGGTCGTGGAGCTTCGGCTGGAGGGGTGGCCCGAGGAGGTGGACGGGCAGACCGAGGCGGCCCGAAGCGTGGCCGCCACCCTGGACGTTGCCGACGGCGGGCCGTTCCCGGTGGCCAGACCGTGGGAGGAGCGCCCCGTCGTGGCGGAGGTCGCGGTCGCTCCATCGCGCCTTCGGGAGCTGCTGGGGCCGCCCCTGGACCGGTGGGGCGCGCTGGTCGGGGTGGGCCTCGCGTGGATCGGCCTAGGCTCCCCGGAGGTCTCGATCGACGGCGAGTTGGACCGGCTGAGGGCGCGAGCGGGGGTGCTGGGCGGAATCGCCCCCGTGATCAGAGGCGCCGGCGGGCTGGGGGACGACTCGCCGCCCGGGCTCGACATCCACCGCCGCCTGAAGGCCGCGTTCGACCCGGCCCGCGTGCTGGCTCCCGGCCGGTTCTGGGGAGGGATCTGACTCCTCCACCCTGTGACGGCTCGCTAACGAGACCGGCCTTAGCGGTTCGTTAGCGAGCCGTTAGCGGTGCTCACCATCCTTCCGCAGCGAGCGGGCGGAAGGAGGGGGCAGATG
>JBOGVI010000271.1:0-4154 GCA_050692695.1 Actinomycetota bacterium | reverse complement strand
TCCCAAGCTCGAAACGGGGGTTCGATTCCCCTCGCCCGCTCCATACACCCGGATCTCCGCTCAGGTGTCCCTTCGTGTCCGGGTGCCTCCGAGGACGAGCGGCGCCGTGGGGCAAAGGTCGGCGAGCGGACAGTCCTCGCACCTCGGACGCCCGGCTTTGCAGATCTCTCGTCCCAGCCGGATCAGGCCGACGTGCATCTCCACCCGGATGTCGGGCGGCGTGATCTCCTCCAGCACCTGGTGCGCCCTCTGCGCTGATGCCCTCGGCGGGAGCATGCCCAGGCGGGAGGCCACCCGGTGTACGTGCGTGTCGACGGGCAGGGCCGGACGGCCCAACGAGAACGCCAGCACCACGGCCGCGGTCTTGGGCCCCACCCCGGGGAGCGAGGTGAGGTACTCGCGAGCCTGCGCGTCCGTCATCCCTCGCAGGAACGAGAGGTCGAGGCTCCCCTCCCGGTTTCGGATCTCTCGCAGGATGGCCAGGATCCGGGGGGCCTTCACGTTGGCCAGGCCCCCGGACCGGATGGCCGCCGCGACCTCCGAGGGCCGGGCCGCGGCCAGCTCCTCCCACGTGGGGAAGCGCCGCCGGAGCGACTCGCAGGCCCGGAAGCTGTTCGCGTCGCTCGTGTTCTGGGACAGCACGGTGAGCACGAGCTCCTCGAGTGGATCGCTCCGTCTGGGCGGCTCGAGCTCCCCGTAGAACCGGAGCAGCCGGCCATGGATGGCCCGGACGCGGCGACGGTCGGCCGTCATCCACGGCAGCGTAGGGCACCGGGGTCTACGCGGTGGCCGGCGCGAAGTTCCGGAACTGCGTGAGGTGCGGGAGGAAGGTCAGCCGGAGCGAATCGGTGGGGCCGTTGCGGTGCTTGGCCACGATCAGCTCGGCCAGGCCCTTGCTCTCCGGGCTCGAGTCGTCGCGGTGGATGAACATGACCACGTCTGCATCCTGCTCGAGAGACCCGGATTCCCTGAGATCCGAAAGCTGGGGGCGCTTGTCCTGGCGCCGCTCCGGGTCCCGGTTCAGCTGTGACACCGCAAGGACCGGGATGGCCAGCTCCTTGGCCAGGAGCTTGAGGCTCCGGCTGATCTCCGCGATCTCTTGCTGCCGGTTGTCCACCCGCCGGTAGTGCGACATCAGCTGCAGATAGTCCACGATGATCAGCCCCAGCCCCTGCTTGCGAGCCGAAAGGCGCCTGGCCTTGGCCCGGATGTCCACGATGGTGACGTTGCCCGAGTCCACGATGGAGAGCGGCGCGTCGTGGAGCACCTCGGCGGCCTGGACGATGCGCGACCAGTCGTCGGCCCCCACGCGGCGGCCCCGGATCCGGTCCCAGGCCACGCCGGCCTCGGCGCAGAGCAGACGCATGCCGATCTCCCACCTCGACATCTCGAGGGAGAACATGGCGACCGGGACACGGGACTCGACTGAGACGTTCCGGGCGACGTTGGTGGCGAGGGACGACTTCCCGACACCGGGCCGGGCCGCGAGCATGACCAGGTTGCCGGGCTGGAGGCCCGAGAGCAGCTCGTCGACGTCCCGGAACCCGGTGGGGAGGCCGGCGAAGGCGGACTCTCGGTTCTGGATGTGCTCGAGGTCGGTCATCGCCTGGTCGACGAGCTGGCGGAGGGAGGCCACTTGGTCCTTTTCGTCGTGGCGAGCGACCTCGTAGATTCGCTGCTCGGCCTGGTCGGCCACCCGCTCGGGGTCCTCCGGGGCCGAGTACCCCATGGCCATGATGTCGGCCGCGGCCTGGATGAGCCGACGCATCAGGGCATGCTGGGCCACGATCCTCGCGTAGTTCCCGGCCGCGGCCGGCGTGGGGACCTGCTCCACCAACTCGTGGATGTACAGGTGCCCGCCGACATCCTCGAGGAGGTCGCGGCGCCGCAGCTCCTCGACCGCGGTGATGGCATCAACGGGGTCGCCCCGCGCATAGACCGCTCGGAGAGTGTCGAAGATCTTGCCGTTGGCGGGCTTGTAGAAGTCCTCGGGCCGCACCTCTTCGACGACGTCCGCGATGGCCTCGGCAGAGAGCATCATAGCCCCGAGGACGGATTCCTCCGCCTCGAGGTTCTGCGGGGGGATCCGGTCGGGTCGCACACGACGGATGTCGTCAGTCGATGTCGCCACGAATCCGTCCCTCTCTTCGCACCCAGAGAATCAAACGAGGGCGAACGCTATCGTGCGGCCATCGGTGATGTGAATGGGAAAGGGACTTGGAAATCCTGTGAACAGACCCGCGCCCAGCTAGTGACTCAATATTCCTTGGCACTCCCACCTCCACCTGCATCCAAGGCTGTGGATAACCCTGTGCATACGTGTGTACAGGGGGGGAGTGACAAGAAACCGTTACCGCTGGTCAGAAGTTCGGTCGCGGGGGCGCTTCGGAGGAGTCATGGTCCGGGTCGTGGCGGGCGGGGAGGGGCTTCGCGAGGGAAGGGTGATGCATGGCCGCGAAGCGAAGCCCGGACTTCAGCGCGCCGGATGAACTACGACTCGGGCTCGACCTCGACCGAGACGACCGGATCGACCTCGGGGAACAGGTGCACCCGGACCTCGTGGACGCCGATGCTTCGGATGGGCTCCTCCAGGTGGACGTCGTGGCGGTCGATCTTGAGGCCGGTCTGACGCTCGATCTCCTCGGCGACCTCGCCGGCCGTGACGCTGCCGAACAGCCGACCCTCCCCGCCCACCTGGGCCTTCACCCTGATCGGCATGGCCGTGAGCCTCTCCGCCTCCGTCTCGGCCTCGGCCCTGGCCTGGGACACCCGGGTGGCGTGGGCCCGCTTCAGGCTCTCGACGTGCTTTACCCCACCCTTCGACGCCTGGACGGCGAGGCCCCGGGGCATGAGGTAGTTGCGCGCATAGCCGTCGGCCACGTCGACCATGTCCCCGGGGACCCCGAGCTTGTCCACCGTCTTCTGGAGGATGACCTTCATCGCGTCGAGTACGGGAGCAGCGCCATCTCGCGGGCGTTCTTAACCGCCGTTGCCACTACCCGCTGGTGCTGCGCGCAGTTGCCCGACACTCGGCGGGCCCGGATCTTGCCGCGCTCCGACACGAACTTGCGCAGCATCATGACGTCCTTGTAATCGACGTACTCGACCCGGTCTTTGCAGAAGACGCAGACCTTCTTCTTCTGCTTCTTCCAGGCCTTCTCGTCCTTCTCCTTCTTGGGTCGCCTCTTGGTCTTAGGTGGCATCCAGCGGTGTCTCCTCGTCCGTGCCGGGCCCGGCGCCGACGTGAGCCGGGGCCGGGGCAGGTGCCGACCAGTCGCCGCCGCCCGAACGCCCTTGCTTCTCGACCTTGGCCGTGGCCCACCTCAGGCTGGGCCCGAGCTCGTCGGCCTCGATCTCGACGACCGAGCGCCGCTCGCCCTCCGCGGTCTCCCATGAACGCTGGCGCAGCCGCCCCACCACGAGCACCCGCGCGCCTCGAGTGAGGGACTCCGCCGCGTTCTCAGCCAGGGTCCGCCACGCGTTCACCCTGAAGAACGAGGTGTCGCCGTCCTTCCAACCGCCGCCCTCGTCTCGGATCCGTGGGGTGACGGCCACCGAGAAGTTCACGACGGCGGCCCCGTTCGGGGTGTAGCGGAGCTCGGGGTCGTCGGTGAGGTTGCCCACGATCGTGATCTGGTTGTCGCTCGCCATCTCCATCACCTACCTATCTGGATCCGCTCCCCGGCGGATGGCGAGCCGGGGAGGGGGAAGTGTCCTAGGCGGCCCTCTGAACCACCTTGAACCGCAACACCTCGTCGGCCAGGTGCATGCTGCGCTCGAGCTCGCGGATCACCGAGGGGTCCGCCGTGAACTCGGCCACGACGTAGTAGCCCTCGGTCTGTTGCGCAATCTCGTAGGTCAGCCACCTGCGACCCCACCGGTCGACCTTGCCGACTTCGCCCCCGCCCTCGGAGACGATCCGGGTGATGCGGTCGAGCACCCCGCCGATGACCGACTCGTCGATCTCGGGGGACAGGATGAACATCACTTCGTAGGGCCTCAGGTCCCCACCTCCTCTGGTCTGGACGGCCCCCACGGGGAGCAGGATGTGGCTGGCCTCCAGAGTCTACCGGGTCTACCGGGTCCACCACGGCGCGAACCCTAGCACGGGGGTCTGACAGGGGCCTCGGGATGGGCCCGGCCCACGACGGCGT
>JBOGVI010000270.1:0-4748 GCA_050692695.1 Actinomycetota bacterium | reverse complement strand
AGACGGCGCGAAGCCTGTCGAGGGAGATGGGGGCGGGCCGCGTGTCGGCCCACGCCCGCTGAGCCGCCCCGGCAGGGGTGGCTCCCATCATGGCGGCATGGCGTCCCGACACGCGGGTAGCATTGCGGGTGAAGTCCTGAGGCCGGGGGTGTGGGACGCAAGCCAGGAGAACTGCAAGAACCGCTTCGGGGAGGCCTTCATCGAGACCTTCTACGCCTTCCACAAGGGATTCAATCCGCCCGATCCGAAATGGGTCATGGACTACGAGGGCGTCTTCCGCAAGACCGACGTCGACTGGTACTTCGATGAGATGTTCGTCAAGGGCGACGCCGACATGGCCATCCTGTCGACGCAGGTCCTCTTCGACTTCTACCACAAAGGGTTCGTGACGGCGGAGGGCAACGCCCGGGTCCGGGACCGGTTCCCCGACAGGATCATCCCGCTCGGTGGGGTCGACCCCCGTGCTCCGAACGCCGTGAAGGAGGTGGAGCGCCAGATCACCGAGCTCGGCATGCAGGGGTTCAAGTGGTACACGGCCGAGTGGCGGGGCGAGTCGCGCGGGTGGAGGGCGAACGACCCGATGGTGTTCCCGCTCTACGAGAAGTGCCTGGAGCTCGGGGTCAGAAACGCACACTTCCACAAGGGGCCGGCCGTGGAGCCGCTCAACCTGGCCTGGTTCGACGTCCGGGACATCGACGAGCCGGCCTGGCTCTACCCCGAGCTCAACTTCATCATCGACCACGTCGGGCTGCCCCGACTTGACGACTTCTGCTGGATCGCGGCGCGGTGCCCCAACGTCTACGGTTCCCTGGCCGTGGCGCTGGCCTTCATCCACGCCCGCCCTCGGTTCTTCGCCAACATCATGGCGAACCTGCTGTTCTGGCTGGGGCCGGACCGGATCATCTACGGAACCGACTTCCCCATCTGGTACCCGCACTGGCAGCTCGACGAGTTCCTGGCGTTCGAGCTTCCGAAGGACATCAAGGAGGAATACGGCGTGGACCTGACCCCCGAGATCAAGGACAAGATCATCGGGGGCAACATCGCCAGGCTCTACGGGGTCGACATCGAGGTGAAGCTGAAGGAGATCCAGGACGACGAGCTGTCCCAGCGCAAGCGGGCGCTGCCCCCCCAGCCCAAGAGGGGCGTCGCGGGCAGGGTCGAGACGTGACGGTCGACGTCGGCGCGGTTCGAAGGGCGGCGGGAAGCGTCCCCGACCCCGAGGTCCGCCGCTCCATCGCCGACCTGGGGCTGCTCGACGAGGTCGAGGTGGACGGTGGCCGAGTCATCGTTCATTTCCACCTCACATCCCCGCTCTGTCCGGCAAACTTCGCCGCCCGGATCGGGAAGGAGATCCGACGGCGGGTGGCCGCCGTGCCGGAAGTCCGGTCGGTGGAGGTGATCCTGCAGGACCACTTCATCCAGGACGAGCTGCACCGGCTGATCAACCTGACCAGGGCCAGGAAGGCGTGACCGATCCGGGGCGGGCACTCGCCGGGCGACGGGAGATCGAGCTCCTCGAGTTCCCGTCGGTGCTGCGGATGGCCGACCTGCTGGCCGTTCGGTGTCGCGAGCCGTCGTGGGTCCGAACGCTGGTGTCCGGCCTCGACCGGTTCCGGACCATGACCGGCACCGACGACTTGGAGCGGTTGCTGGAAGTGGCTCGAGGCGACGTCGCGGTCGCCGACCGAACCCTCCTTCGGTTCGCCGCAGCTCTGCACGGCAAGGTGGACGCCGCCGTGGCGGCCCTGGCCATGGGGCCGAAGATATGGTTCCGCTTGAACGACGTACCCGTCGGTTGGCGGCCCCTTCCGGCGGTGCGGTCGACCCCACCGGTCTCCGCGGTGAGTACGCGGCCGGACCGGTTGACCCTGCTCGCCCTGATCGGGAGCGGCCTGGCCGTGAGCGAGCTGCTTCGCCTGCGGGTGGGGGACGTCGGGTCGCTGGACCGGGAGGCCAAGCTGATCCCAGATCCCGAGGCGGAGCCGCTCGCCATCCAACACGCTCCTCGCCGAGGCAGAAGCATGGAACGCATCACCTTCTTGACCTACCACGCTCGCCTGGCCCTCCTGGAGGAACTGGCAATCCGGCGGGAGGGGGGTCTGCCGGTGGGGGCCGACGCTCCCCTCATCGCCCAAGCCGACGGCCGGCCGGCCACACGGAGCACCCTGGGGAGGGCCCGACGGCGGTCAAGCGCGCTCATCGAGGCGAGCAACGACGTGAACGTGGCGCTCTGCATGGCGACCGGCGACTTCTTCCGCGTCTGGGGGCCGCCGGGCGCGCCCGTTTCGAATCCCGTTTGGAACGTGAGGAGGCGACGCCGTGAAGGCTGCACGTCTGCACGACTTCGACAAGGACCTCGTGATCGACGACGTCGACGAGCCCACGGTCACCGGGCCGCATGACGTCATCGTCAAGATGGGCGCCGCCGGGCTGTGCCGGACCGACATCCATATCCGCGACGGAGACTGGAAGGCGGTCCAGGACGGCGCGGGGCTGAAGCTTCCCTACATCCTGGGTCATGAGAACGCCGGATGGGTGCAAGAGATCGGCTCCGCCGTCACCAACGTGAAGGTCGGCGACACGGTGATCCTGCATCCGCTCATCACCTGCGGCCTGTGCCGGGCCTGCCGGGCCGGAGACGACATGCACTGCGACAACGGCGGGTTCCCCGGCCTCGTCATGGACGGGGGGTTCGCCGACCTGCTCAAGACGAGCGCCCGGGCATGCATCAAGCTCGAGCCGGGGCTCGAGCCCAAGGACGTGGCCGCCCATGCCGACGCCGGGCTGACCGCCTACCACGCGGTCAAGAAGGCCTCGAAGATTCTGTATCCGGGTACGAATGCGGTGGTGATCGGGGCGGGCGGCCTCGGCCACATCGCGGTCCAGTGCCTGAAGGCGCTGACACCCGCTCAGGTCATCGTGGTGGACAAGTCGGAGCCGGCCTTGAAGCTTGCAGAACAGATCGGCGCCGATCAGACGGTCGTCGCCGACGGCAAGCACATCGACAAGGTGAAGGAGATGACCGACGGGCGAGGGGCCGAGGCGGTCATCGACTTCGTGGGCGAGCGTGGAGTGGAGAAAGAAGCCCCCCAGATGCTTCGTCGCGCCGGCACGTACTACGTGATCGGTTACGGGGGAGCTCTCGACGTCCTCACCCACACGATGATCTCCACCGAGATCAACATCGTGGGGAACCTGGTCGGGACGTACAACGACCTCGCGGAGCTGATGACGCTGGCCGCCCAGGGGAAGGTGAAGCTCCACACGGCCACGTATCCGCTCGAGGCCGTCAACGAGGCGATGGCGGACCTGGACGGCGGGCGTCTCCAGGGGCGGGGGATCCTGATCCCGCCGGCGGCCGCCTGACCGAGTCCTCGGGGGGCGGAGCCGCCGGAACCGCTTCCCCCTTCCTGGCCAGGCTGGAAGCCGTCGAGGCCCGCCTGGCGGCCCACGCCGCCGGCGAGGTCCCGAACCGCCTGACGGAGCCCGATCCGAAGACCGGTGAGCGGTGGAGCGCCGGCCAGGTCTGGGGGCACATGGCCGAGTTCGTCCCGTATTGGCTCGGACACGTGCGCCGCGTGGTGGCCGAGGGGTCGAACGACCCTGTCCCTTTCGGGCGGAGCGGGCCGGATCTCGATGCCCGCGCGGCGGGGATCGAGCGTGGGAGGCGCGAGCCCCCGAGCAGGCTCATGGCGGAGATCCACGGGGCCATCGCGGAGGTCTCGGAGGTCCTGAAGGCGATCGACGCCGCCGGGTGGGCCGCCCGGGGGAGGTACCCCACCCAGGGCGTCATGCCCCTCCGCCGGATCATCGAGGAATTCGAGGTGGGACACCTGGAGGCGCATGCCGACCAGCTGGATTCCCTGAAGGAGGAGGCCGGGGGGTAGGAGGGAGCGGACCGCCGGGTAGCTGCGGACCGAGCGATCTGCGCCCGTCGTTCCCGCCCCGAGACGCGATTGGCGCCGGCAGCATCGCCTGGCGTAGGATTCCGGTGCCCGCATCCGGCCAGAGGGGGGGAGGCCATGCAGGAAACTCGGGAAGTGGTCCCACAGCCGCTGATGGTCCAGCCTGCCGCGGCGGACCCGGCGGTACTCGGGCTCGCGGTCTTCGTGCTTGGATCGATCGTGCTGGGGCTGAACCTCGTCGATTACGTGACGCCAGGAGGCAGCGTCCTGGCGATCATCTCGGCCGGGACAGGCCTGTTCCTTCTGCTCGTGACGCTCTGGTGCACGCGCCTCGGTCAGACCTACCTGGCCGCCGTCTTCGGCATCTTCTCCGCGTTCTGGCTCACGTACTCGGCCCTCCTGCTCGGGCTCGGCCACAACTGGTACGGCATCACGGAAGTAGAGGACATCTTCGACACGATCAGGGCGTTCCTGATCGCCTGGTCGATTCTGCTCTTCTTCCTCACGGTCTCGGCCCTTCGGCTGCCGGTCGCCTTCCCCATCTTGTTCGGAATGATCGACCTGGCGGTCATCATCGTCACCGTCGCCTGGCTGGGGGACGCTCCCCCGAACACGGACCTGCTCAAAGTAGGCGGCTACGTCGTGTTCGCGTTCGCGGCCCTCGGCGCCTACGCGTTCCTCGGGGCTGCCAGCGCTTCCCTGGGTGGCCGTGGCTTTCCCCTCGGAGCTCCGCTGGTGAAGTAGCGAAGCGACGAGCGACGGCACGTTCGCGCCGGCGGCCTCGTTCGGCGTAGGATTCCGGTGCCCGCATCCGGCTAGAGGGGAGAGGCTATGCAGGAG
>JBOGVI010000269.1:0-2594 GCA_050692695.1 Actinomycetota bacterium | reverse complement strand
CGGACGTCGACCCCGATGGCGGCGAGGGGAACCATGATGTCCGAGAACAGGACGGCGGCGTCGAGCTCCATCCGCCGAAGCGGCTGAAGGGTGATCTCCACAGCCAGATCGGGGACTCGGACCGCCTCGAGGATGTCCCGGTCGCCCCGGAGCTCTCGGTACTCGGGCAGGTACCGCCCGGCCTGGCGCATGAACCACACTGGCGTGCGGTCCACGGGCTCGAGCCGGCACGCGCGCAGGAACCGATCATCCGCGGGAGCCATCGCCCCCCAGGATACGGGCCGAACCGGCGGGTCAGACCGCCGCTCGCGCGGGCGGAACGGCCTGGAGGACCACCTTGAACGCGCAGCCCCCGGACGGCGCGTCCTCGATCGTCACCGAGCCGCCCAGGGACGTGGCGAGGCCACGGACGATGGGCAGGCCGAGCCCCAACCCCGGCTTTTCCCGGCCCACGCCGAGACGGGAGAACCGCTGAAACGCGCGCTCCCGGTCCTCGGGGGGGATCCCCGGGCCCGAATCCATCACCCAGATGGTCACGCCGGCCCGGCTCGGCTCGACGACCAGTCGCACGGGGGGCTTCCCGTACTTGTAGGCGTTGTCCACGAGGTTGCTCAGGATGCGCCTCAGCGCGTCCGGGCTGGCCACGATGGGGGCCGACACCGGCGTCTGCACCAGCACCGGGCGGCCGCTCACCTCGAAGTCCGAGGCCACCACCTGGGCGAGGTCCGCCACGTCCACCGGCGCCAGCGGCCCCATTGCCGTGCCCTGCTCCAGCCGGTTCGACACCACGATGTCCTCGATCATCGACGCCAGGTGCCGGGCGTTTCGCTCGATAATCTGGAGGAGCTCGGGCGAGGTGTCGAGGAGGGCGGAGCGCTGCGCGCTCTCGGACGCGGCCAGCACCGCGGTGAGCGGCGTCCTGAGCTCATGGGTCACGATGTCGACCAGCTCCGTCTTGAGCCGGTCCACCTCCATGAGCTTCAGCACATTGGCCCGCTCGGACTCGTACAGTCGGGCATTGGTGATGGCGCCCGCGGCCTGCTCGGCGAACAGGCTGAGGGCCCGAAGGTCGTACTCGGTGAACGCCCGGTCGGGGTCGGCGTTCACGCTCAGCACGCCGAGCAGCTCGCCCCGGCTGAGGAGCGGTACGCACATCGAGCTCTGGACGGGCTGCTCCCGGGGGCCGAGGTCTGCGAAATGGGCGGGCCCGGCGGTCCCGTCGATCAACAAGGGCTCACGGGTCTCGGCCACCCGGCCCGCGATGCCCGACCCGATCCGGACCCTGCGTCCCTTCGCGGCCTCGTTTCCGCGGACGCACGACGCGACGAGCGCATCCCCCTCGACGAGCATGGCCGAGCCGCTCTTTCCCTTCAGCAGGTCGAGAGCGCTCCGAAGGATCACGTCCAGGACGCCGTCCAGCTCGAGGACGGAGTTCATGGCCTTGCCCGCGTCCAGCAGGAGCGAGACCTCGTGGAGGCGGTTCGACAGCGAGGCGGTGAGGACCCGCTCGTCGGTGAGGAGCCCGGCCAGCCGGCGGAGGTGAAGCGCCTTCTCGATGGCGTAGACGCAGAAGGCCACCGAAAGCAGGACGAACCCCCACCGGAGGACCGAGGGGGAGAGCCAAGAGCTGGGGGTGCTCGGCCAGAGCGACAGGAAGGCGATCACGGCGCTCCCCGCCACGAGCAGGACCGTGGTCAGGATCCACAGCTGCATCCGCCGCCGCTCCACCGACTCCAAGGAGGGCGTGCGGACGTCGCGCAAGCCGACCACCCTCGCCTCGCGCCGGATGTTGTCCGAAAGCGTGGAGCTCTCCGCTGCCATGGCCCTGCTTGGACTATCGGAGGCTTCGACCTGGGCCTTTACGTGGGCGAGTCGGCGCCGTCCCTGGCCGGATCGGACAGGCGGTGATACGGTCGGCGTGATGCTGAGGTCGCTGGCGATCTTCGCCCTCGTGCTGCTGATCGTCGTGCTGGCCGTCCCCCTCGGCCTCGGGGTGACCATGCCCGGGGGATGTCCCGAGTGCGACGGTCCGGGGGCGCATTGCGGCGTCGCGCTCTGTCTCGCCGTATTGGCGTCCCTGTTGATCGTCGTCCTGGGATCCCGCGGGGTCGCCTCCCCGACCTCCACTTCTTCACGCCTCCTCCTGCTGGCGCATGCGCAGGAGAGACCCCCGCAGACTCCTACTTTCGGCTAGTCCTCGGGCCTCAGTTCCGAGACCCAGTCCCACGAACCGAAAGAAGCGTCTTTGCCCATGAGCACCCCAACTTCGAGCAGTGCGAGATGGATATGCACGACCACGCGATGAGCCCGGTTCTCGCCCTTTCTACCGGGACCGTCGCCGCCCTTGTGGTCATCGTGGTGATCGACCTGTTCGCCGTGGTCTTCGGCCTGTCGTTCGTGCGAGCCCGCCGGGCGGCCCGGGCCGAGGTGGCGGCCCCCGGCGCGCCCCCCGTTCGGGGCGAAGCCCCGCCCAAGGCGCCGAGGCCGGTGACCCGGCGGGAGTTCTTCCGGCGGTCGCTCCTCCTCTCCCTGAGCGTGTTCGCCGCCGAGTTCGGGGGGGCCACCCTGGCGTTCCTGTGGCCGAACCTGAAGGG
>JBOGVI010000268.1:0-8174 GCA_050692695.1 Actinomycetota bacterium | reverse complement strand
ATCAACCTGAAAGGCGTGTTCCTGGGGTGCAAGTTCGGCATCCCGGCCATGCTCGATTCGGGAGGCGGCTCTATCATCAACATCGCCTCGTTCGTGGCCATCGTGGGGGCCGCCACTCCCCAGATCGCCTATACGGCGTCCAAGGGCGGCGTCCTGGCGATGACCCGCGAGATCGCAGTGGAGTTCGCGCGGAAGGGCGTGCGCGCGAACTCGCTCTGCCCCGGCCCTATCGAGACGCCGCTCCTTCAGGAGCTGCTGGCGGACCCGGCCAGGCGGCAGAGGCGGCTGGTGCACATCCCCATGGGAAGGTTCGGCCAGGCGCAGGAGATCGCCAACGCGGCGATGTTCCTGGCCTCCGACGAGTCTTCGCTGATGACGGGGGCAGCCCTGGTGGTGGACGGCGGGATCACCGCCGCCTACGTGACGCCGGAGTAGCGGCGGCGCTCCCGTCGGCGCATATCCTGCCTCGCGCGTAGGATGGCTCCATGTGGCCGGTCGGGTTGGGGGTCCCCATCCGGTGGGCTCGCGCGGGGCCCGCCGACTTCACGCCGCTCGTCGCCATGGTGGCCGCTGTCCTGATCCTGCGCTTCTTCATCGGTGCACGGCTGACCGCCATGACCACCGCGCTGGCCGTGGCCGGCGGCGCGTTGTGGGCGTTCGGCGCAGAGCGCTTCGGTCTGTCGACCTCTACCTTCGCCGCGCTTGTCCTGGTGGCGGCCCTCAGGCTGTCAGTCCGGAGGCGGAGGCTGAGCTGAGGCTGGTCCCCGGCCCGTCGCGGCCAGCGCGTCCACGAGCGAGATGATCCCCTCCGCCTCCTTCCGGTCCAAAGGCACGGCGATGGGCATGGCGGTCATGAACCCCCCGACCATGGAACCCGAGAGCGTCTTCAGCCGCAAGTGCCAGGTGCGCGTCTCGGCCGCCCACGTGATCCGCAGGGACTCCACCGCTTCGATCCTCCGGAGCCCGCTGACGAGGGGCTCCTCCAGCCTGCTCGTCCACTCCTCACCACGCGTCGACCCCCGCCATCGAAGCGATGCCTTTCGGCGGCGAAGCGAGCCGTGGAACCGGAACGCGAGCTCCCCGTCGGCGGGCGGCCCGTCGCCGGGGATGTTCGACTCGACCACGAGGTAGTTCGCCCTGAAGAACAGACGACGGTCGTGGCGATGCCGAAGGGTCAGGTCGGGATGCCTGCCCTGAGGATCTCGGAGCTTGATGACGAGCGCCCAGGGGGCCTCCTCTTCGATCTCGTAGGTGGGCACGAATCTCTGGGCGGCCTGGCGGAGGACGCCGAGCGAGGACACGCTCGGACGCCCACGGTGCGGTGAGCTCACGCGCCCGTCCGCCCCCCCGACGAAGCTCCGACAGCCAACTCCACGTCTTGTACCGTCACGTGAACCTTCTCCCGGGGCCCCTGCGCGCCACCGTGAACTCTAGGGCGTCTGCAAGGTGGTACCCGTGCGAGTACAGGACCGGATGCTCGGTCTCGTCGAAGTCCAGTTGCCGGAGGTAAAGGAGCAGCGCGCCCTTGATCACCCGAAGCTTGTCGGCGATCCTCCGGTCGGCCTTGACCGGCCGCAGCCTTGCTACCCCGTACCGCACCACGACGCTCAGCCGCCGCTCGAGGTACTCGTAGATCGAGCCATCCGACAGGCTCGCCAGGTGGGCCGGATCCTTCACGACGGCCCGGGGAAGGATGTCGCGGGAGTACACCACGGGCCGCCGGTTGGCCGTTCGAACCCGCTCGACCACGACCACGGGATGGCCCGGCTGGAGTCCCAGCTGCCGGGCTTCTTCCGGGGAACCGGATGCCTCGACGACCGTGACGCTTTCGGTCCCCGGCTCCATCCCGGCCGCCCTGATCGCGTCGGTCACCCCGAAGTTGTCGTCCAAGCCGTTGCGCAAGTGCGGGCGGTGGGTCACGAAGGTCCCGGCCCCGCGGGTCCGGCTCACGAGCCCCTCTTCCTCCAGGGACCGGAGGGCCTCTCGAAGCGTGGCCCTGGACACCCGGAGGTTCGCCGCCAGGGCCGGTTCCGACGGGAGCTGGGAACCGGGGGCCATCTCCCCCGACGCGATCCGTCCGGCCAGCTGCTCTCGAACGGAGAACGAGAGCCGTCCCCCGCGGCCGGAAGCCTGCGTGCTCTGCATCTCCAGCTCAGCCTATTTGTCAGACAAAACTCCTGTCAAACACCGGATCCCGGCGGTCGACGCCTGTCTTGACACCGCCCACGCAGCAGGAATAGCCTCTCGATGGCTCTGGCAGCTTGTCGGACAAAGCACGATGATGAGCACCAACGGAAGCTCGGACTGGGCGAGACGGGGGAAGCGGTCCCGTCTCGCCCGTCGTCGTTCCTAGTGGTCGTTCGGCGGAAGGGGGGGTCATGGCGGACGAACAGAAGCCCAAGGTCGAGAAGGTCGGCGTGGTCGAGTACGAGCACGTCGGCAGGGAGTACCTGGAGGAGCGGGCCCTCAGGAAGACGGCCGGGGCATGGCTCATCTGGGCCCTCGGGGTGGCCTACGTCATCAGCGGGGAGTACTACGGCTGGCAGTTCGGGTTCGAACAGGGCGTCGGAGGGATGCTGCTGGCGACGATCCTGATCGCCGCGATGTACACGTTCATGGTCTACGGCATCGCCGAGATGGCAGCCGCCATGCCCGTCACCGGAGGCCCATACGCTTTCGGCCGCCGGGCCCTGGGGCTCTGGGGCGGCTATATCAACGGGCTCGGCGCCACCATCGAGTACGTCCTGGCCGTGTCGGTCATCGGGACCGGCATCGGGCTGTACATCGTGGGCCTGGCGGCGACGCAGGAAGTCGATCTGCCGAAGATCATCGGGCTCGACCCGGGCGAATGGGTCGCGCTGGCGTTCTTCATCGTGTTCCTGGCCATCCACCTGCTGGGAGTCAGGGAGACCCTCGTCTCGGTCTTCGTGATCGCGGCGATCGCCTCGGTCGTCCTGGTGGTCTGGTTCCTGTACCTGCTGCCCGACATCACGTGGAGCCGGTTCACGGATGTCGCCGTGGAGGAAGGCAAGCTCGGCGCCAGCACGTGGTTCCCCACCGGCTACATCGGGATCCTCGCCGCGGTCCCCTACGCGGCCTGGTTCTACCTGGCAATCGAGGGGTGCCCGCTGGCCGCCGAGGAGACCCGGAACCCGGCCAGGGACGTCCCCAGGGGATCCATCGCGGCCATGTTCACGCTGGTGGCCTTCTCGGCCCTGGCCTTCCTGGCCGCCGGCGGCACGCAGGGCGCCAGCTCCCTGTCGACCACGGGCAATCCCATCGGGGACCCGGTGAACGCGATCCACGGGCCCAACGCCTTCTACTGGTTCGTGGTGATCATCGGGCTCACCGGCCTGGTGGCCAGCTTCCACAGCATCATCTTCGCGTACGCGCGGATCGTGTACGCGCTCTCCCGCGCTGGATACTTCCCCCGGTTCCTCTCGCTCACCACGAGGAACCGGAAGGTGCCGGCCAGCGCCATCCTGTTCCCGGCGGTCGTGTCGTTCGCCATGATCGTCATCCTGGCCCGCGTTCTGGTCCCCGAGGGAGGGACCACGACGGATGGCCTGATCGCCGCGGGCGCGGACCTCATCCAGATCTCCGTGTTCTCCGCCCTCATCACGTACGTCGTGATGAACCTGTCCTTCATCGTCCTCAGGGCGCAGGAGCCGAACCTGGAGCGGCCGTACCGGACGCCGGGCGGGATCCTGATGCCGGCGATCTCCCTCGCGATCGCAGTCGTGTCGCTGTTCGCCGGGGTCGTCTACACGTCGGTGACCCGGTGGACGATCCTCTGGACGGTCGTGGGGTTCCTCGTCGGGCTGGCCTACTTCTGGCTGTACAGCCGGCACCGGCTGGTGGCCGAGGCCCCCGAGGAGGAGTTCGCCGTCATCGCGAAGGCGGAGGCCGAGATCTAAGGACGGGGCAAGGACACACGTGGAGGAGCCGCGGCGGGCCTATCCGGGCCCGCCGCGGTCGCTTTAGGATACGGGTCACTCGAACGAGGGGGGTGCGCACCGATGGCGGGCAACCTGGACGTCAAGACCCTCGAGAAGATGGTGAGCGCCGGGGAGATCGACACGGTCCTGTGCATGTTCACCGATCTCCAGGGCCGGTTCATGGGCAAGCGGATCCTGCCCCACTTCTTCCTGGAGGACGTGCTGGGCGAGGAGGGGCTGCACGCCTGCCTCTACCTGCTGGCCATCGACATGGAGATGGAGCCGCTTCCCGGCTACAAGTACGCCAGCTGGGAGACGGGCTACGGGGACTTCAAGCTGATCCCCGACATCTCCACACTCCGGCTCGTCCCATGGATCGACAGGACGGCCATGGTGATCTGCGACGTGCACGACGAGGAGACGAACGAGCCGGTGGAGGTGGCACCCCGGCAGATCCTGAAGCGGCAGATCGAGCGGGCCGGGCAGGCTGGCTACACGCTGAAGGGCGGCTCGGAACTCGAGTTCTACCTGTTCAAGGAGTCCTACGAGGAGTCGGCCGCGAACCGGTACCAGGACCTGCACACCTCATCCACCTACATCATGGACTACCACATGCTCCAGACCACCAAGGACGAGTGGCTGATCCGGCAGATCCGCAACGGCATGGTGGGCGCCGGCATCCCCATCGAGTTCTCCAAGGGCGAGTTCGGCAAGGGACAGCACGAGATCAACATCGTGTATGCGGACGCTTTGGAGACGGCCGACCGCCACGCCCTGTACAAGCACGGCACGAAGGAGATCGCCGCGCTGAACGGCGCCGCTCTCACGTTCATGGCGAAGTGGACGATGGCCGAGGCCGGATCCTCATGCCACGTCCACTCCAGCCTGTGGAGCGACGACGGTGAGGAGTCGCTGATGTGGGACGACACCGCGCCGCACCACATGACGGACACGTTCCGGTACTTCCTGGGAGGGCTCATGGCCACGGCTCACGAGCTGGCCTGGATGTTCGCCCCGTTCGTCAACTCCTACAAGCGCTACCAGCTCGGGTCTTGGGCCCCCACGGCCATCGTGTGGAGCCCCGACAACCGGACGGCCGGGTTCCGGATCGTGGGTCACAGGAAGTCCTACCGGGTGGAGAACCGGATCCCGGGCGCCGACGTCAACCCGTACCTGGGCTACGCGGCGACGATCGCAGGAGGGCTGTACGGGCTCCAGAACAAGATCGAATGCCCGCCGGTGTTCGAGGGAAACGCCTACGAGGCCAAGGACGTCCTCCGGGTGCCATCCTCGCTCCACGAGGCCATCGACGCGTTCGAGAAGAGCGAGGTGGCCAGGGAGGCCTTCGGCGACTTCGTGTTCGAGCACCTCCTGAACACGGCCCGGCAGGAGCAGGTCATCTTCGACAACCAGACCGTCACGGACTGGGAGCTCGCCCGGTACTTCGAGCGAGGGTAGCGAGGCCGAGCCTCGACCGGCCGGGCGGTCGATGGCTCCGGACGAGGAACCGGCCCGAAGAGCGGGTAAAGAAGCAGCGCCGCGCTACCGAGTCCTTCTACATGTCGTTCCTTCACCGCGGAGACCACGAGATCCGACAGAGCCTCGCCCGCTCCGTCGCCTTCCGGTGGCCCCACGAGCGGCTGCTCTTCGTGACCCACTGTCTGGCGCGGGAGCTTCCGGTGCGCGGCGTTGGCAACCCCGGGCAACGGCCCGACGCCGAGGGCATCGTCGGGGTGACCGAGACGCGGCTGGTCTACCAACTCCGGACCCCCTACGGGCTCGTCCTTCGGGTAACGGCCGGCATGCTTGGACTCCTCGCCCTTCTCGGACTGCTTTATGGCCGGGGCGCTGGCACGATCGCCTACCTCGCCGTCGGGTCGCTCGCGCTCTGGTTGCTGGCCAAAGGGGCGGAGACGCTGGGCGGGCCGAACGGGGTCATCCGATTCGAGAGCATCCGGGCGGTGGACCGGAGCGAGCAGTCGATCGAGGGGTTCGGACGCTGGGGCATCCTGCACAGGCTGCACCTCCCCGACCCGTCGGACTTCGGGCTCGTGGCCACCCTCGTCACCGGGGGCGGCCAGCCGATGTCCGTCTGATAGCCGGGCAAGGCGCCGATACACTCGAACGTATGAAGCCCGTGCTCCTGGTCCGAAACGACCAGTTCGAGACGTTCGGGCTGGCCGTCTCGGCGCTCGAGGCCGCCGGGGCGGACCTGCGGATCGTGGACGCGACTCGCCAGGGCGAGCCGTTCCCGGACCTCGGCGAGGTCTCGGCCGTCGTGATGTTCGGCGGCACCGCCAACGCCGACGAGATCGACGAGCACCCCTTCTTGCTCCACGACCGAGAGCTCACGCGGGAGGCCGTCGACCGGCGGGTCCCGTACCTGGGGATCTGCCTCGGCGCCCAGATCCTGGCCCGGGCCTTTGACCGGCCCGTGGTCAGGGCGCCCCAGCGCGAGCTCGGCTTCGAGCTCCTGCACCCCACCGCGGCGGCGAGCGAGGACCCGTTGCTCTCGGTGTTCGCGGACGGCGACCGGGTCTTCCAGTGGCACCAGGACACCTTCGAGCTACCGGCGGGGGCGGCCCTCCTCGCGACCGGCGATGAAGTGCCGCTCCAGGCCTATCGGGTCGGCGACCTTGCCTGGGGCATCCAGTGGCATCTCGAGATCGACGGCCCCGAGCTCGAGATGTGGCTCGATGAGGCCGACGCGCTCATGGACCTCAAGGCCGTCTGGGGAACGTCGGCCGACGAGATCCGCGTCGAGGCGAAGGAGCATTTGGCGGCCCACGAGGACAAGGGCCGGGAGGTGTTCCAGCGCTTCGCGAACGTGGTCCGCCGATCGCGGACCTCGGCATGACCAAGCCACAAGTCGCGGTGGTCGCCTATCACCTTGCGCCCGGGAGGGTCTCTTCCTGGCATGTCGGCGGGTTCGGTGTCCCCGAGAATTACGTCGACGCGGTCCGTAAGGCCGGCGGGCGCCCCGCGCTGGTACTGCCCGGCGACGACACGCCCCCGAAGGAGCTGCTGCGGCCGTTCCACGCCCTGCTTCTGGTGGGCGGGGGCGACGTGGAACCGGCCAGGTACGACCAGGAGCCCCACGCCTCTGTCTACGGGGTGGAGCGCGACCGAGACGTCCTGGAGATGGACCTGCTGCGCGAGGCCGACCGATCTGAGATGCCGACGCTCGCCATCTGCCGGGGCATGCAGGTCATGAACGTGGCGTTCGGGGGAACGCTGATCCAGCACCTCCCCGACCACGACGCGTATCTGTCGCACGGGACACCGAGCGGCCGGGACCACCTGGCTCACGACGTGAAGGCCGCGCCCGGCAGCCGCCTGGCTGAGGCCGCCCAGGCCGAGGTCCTCACCTGTTCCACCCACCACCACCAGGGGGTGGATCACGTCGGCGAGGGACTGTCCCCCACGGGCTGGTCCGAGGATGGGCTGGTTGAGGCCGTGGAGCGAGATGGCGGCTGGATGCTCGGGGTCCAGTGGCACCCGGAGGACACCGCGCCGGAAGACCCCAGGCAGCAGGCCCTGTTCGACGCGCTGGTGGTACAGGCCCGGTCCTAGGATGGAACGCGTGGGCGACCTGAGGGTCGTGCGGGCCGAGGGCGACCCGGGCGCGCGGGGACAAAGGATCGGTCGCGATCTCCGCGACCTCATCAACGAGTCCATCGACTTCTACGGGCGCTACTTCTCGAGCCGGGGCGTGTCCACCCAGCAGCTCCAGGACCTGCTCACGCCGTACCTCGTCTCGGCGGAGTCGCAGTTCCCCAAGCTCATGGCCACCTTGAAGGGGATGTCTGTCGGCGCCACGGTCCCCTTCCTCGAGCTGTTCGCGGTGAACGCGTTCGAGGAGCTGGAGCCGCTGATGGAGCCTTCCGAAGGCGAGTCCCTGTTCCTCCAGCGAAAGGAAGGGTCCGTGGGGTCACCGAAGCGACCGAGGATCGAGCGCTGCTCGAGCTTCACCGTCACCGGCCCCGGCGTCACGCTCCTCGCTCACAACGAGCAATGGCTGGCCGGCGATGCGGGGAACATCGCGGTGGTGATCGAGGTGTCCGACGATGGGTCGGTCGCCGTGGCTTCCCCCACCACGGCCTGCTGCCTCCCGGCGGTCGGGGCGAACGCGCACGGCGGGGCGCAGGGAGTGGGTTCGCTCACGGCCTCGGACGACCACATCGGCGTCCCCCGGGTCCTCGTGTCGCGCCACGCCCTGGAGGCTCGGGACCGGGC
>JBOGVI010000267.1:0-3856 GCA_050692695.1 Actinomycetota bacterium | reverse complement strand
GCGCGACCTCCTGGGCGTCGCCTGGCCGGAACTCGCCGGAGGCCTGTCCCGCACGAACGATGTCGGCGATGGACTGGCGCCACCGCTGGTCCAGGACCTCCCGGTCCTTGGCCATCTGGGGATCGCGAAGGGCTCGCACCCACACCTCGATCCACAGAGCCCACTCGTCGAGCTTGCCGTATTCGGGTTGGTACCCCGGCACCGACAGGTCGATGAGGTGGCGCAGCTGGTCCTTCGCGCTGGGGATGCGCCGGATCTCGCGGGACATCCGCAGGAAGAACTGGTCGTTCGCGTACGTCAGGGCCTCGGAGAGCAGGCGGTCCTTGGACTCGAAGTAGTACAGGATCAAGCCGGGGGAGACCCCGGCCGCCTCGGCCACGTCGGAGATCCTTGTCTCGGCCAGGCCGCGCTCGGTGATCACGCGGGCCGCAGCGTCCAAGATCTCCTGGTGCCGGTCCTTCGTCGCCTTGGGCCGTACCGCGCTCATGGGCCTCCTCTGCTCCCGCCGGCCCTTGAACGCCACACAGCCGGGGACCCGGTGCCGCCTTGCCTTGAACCGGCGTTCAGCGAACTCTACCTGGTCGGCGTGGGGTGTCAACAGGGGCAACCCGGGCGTCGGCCTTGACCAGCCGTTCAAATTTCGGGGTATGATGCCCCGCGCTCGGAACCCGAAGGAGGCCGTGCCATGTCGAACGTGTACGACGCCATCGTGATCGGCGGCGGCCACAACGGCCTGGTTTGCGGGGCGTTCCTCGCGCGAGCGGGCGCCCGCACGGTGGTGCTCGAGGCTCGCGCCAAGACCGGGGGCGCGGCCGACACAAGCAGTCCGTGGCCCGACGAGCACCCCGACTTCCGCGTCACTACCTACTCGTACGTGATGAGCCTGATGCCGCCCACCATCATCCGGGACCTCCAGCTCGAGCGGCACGGCTACAAGGTGACGCCGTTCGGCCCGTATTACCAGGCGTTCCCGGACGGCCGGTCCATCAAGGTCTACACCGACGACGCAAAGAAGAACCACGAGTCGATCTCGCAGTTTTCGAAGAAGGACGCGGACACCATGCCGAAGTGGGACGCGTGGCTCTCCGGCGTGGCCGACGTCATGGGGCCGCTCCTCCTCCAGGTGCCCCCGAAGGTCGGCTCGATGAGGCTCTCCGACCTCCTCGACCAGCTCCGGGTAGTGTGGAAGGCGCGGGGCCTCGGCGTTCGCGGGGTTGGCGACGTGACCCGGCTGTTCACCTCGAGCGTCACCGACCTTCTCGATGACTGGTTCGAGTCGGACGAGGTCAAGGCCATGCTCACGATCAACGGTGTGATCGGGACGTGGGCCGGTCCGGACTCGCCCGGCACCGCCTACGTCATGCTGCACCACTCCATCGGCGACGTCGGCGACGGGCACCTCGGCTCGTGGGGGTTCCAGGAGGGCGGCATGGGCGGCGTGGCCGACGCCTGCCGCCGAGCCGCCGAATCGTTCGGGGCCGAGATCCGAACGGACGCCCGGGTCGCCCAGATCCTGGTCCGGGGGGGCCGGGCCGTGGGCGCGGCCCTGGAGAGCGGGGAAGAGCTTCGGGCCCCCGTCGTGGTCAGCACGATCCATCCGAAGATCGCGTTCCTCCGGCTGATTGACCGCGCCGAGCTCCCGCCGGACTTCGTCCGGGACATCGAGAGCTGGAAGACCCGGAGCGGGGTGGTGAAGATCAACGTCGCCACCAGCGAGTTGCCCGACTTCATCGCCGATCCCGGGAAGAACCTCCAGGATCACCACACCGGCTCGGTCGAGCTCTGCTTCTCGCCCCGATACGCGGAGGAAGCGTTCCAGGACGCGCACCTCCTGCGCAAGGCGGCCGAGCGGCCCTTCGTGGACGGGGTCATCCCCACGACGCTCGACAAGACGCTGATGCCGGAGGGGGTGCACAACTTCTCGATGTTCACGCAGTGGGTCCCCGACGACTGGGTGAACGAGCCGCACCGCGACGAGCTCGAGCAATACGCGGACCGCGTGATCGACCTCTACGACGAGCTGGCGCCGAACTTCAAGGCGTCGGTCATCGCCCGCCAGGTGATCGGGCCGTACGACATGGAGCAGGAGCTCGGGCTGATCGGGGGGAACATCTTCCACGGCGAGCTGTCGGTGGACCAGCTGTTCCACATGCGGCCCGCCCCCGGCTACGCGGACTACCGCACGCCGATCCGCGGGCTGTACCACGGGAGCAGCGCGACGCATGCCGGGGGCGGCGTGTGTGGCATCCCCGGGTGGCAGGCGTTCCGACAGGCCAAGCGAGACCGGATGCTGCCCAAGCGCTCGCAGTAGCCTCGGAAGCGTGACCGCCTCGGAGGTGGCGCCGGACGAGGGCCGCACCGCCCTCCAGTGCATGCTGGAGGCCCGGTCCGTGGCCGTCGTGGGCGCGAGCGTGCGCCAGGGCTCCGTGGGCCACCAGGCCCTCGTCGAGCTGGTCGAAGGGGGGTTCCGGGGCCCGATCTTCCCGGTCAACCCGAAGTACGACGAGGTCCTGGGGATCCGGTGCGTCGGGACCATCGCGGACATCGGCGAGCCGGTGGACCTGGCCATCCTTACCGTGGGGAATGTCCTCCTCGAGGACCAGCTCCGGCTGGCCGCTTCGGGTGGTGCGCGGTCGGCGGTGATCTTCGCCAGCTGCTACGAGCCGCCGCGGGAGGACGGGCCGCCGCTCCCCGAACGACTGGCGGCGATCGCCCGCTCGGCTGGCATGGCGGTGTGCGGCGGGAACTGCATGGGCTTCGCCAACCTGGAGAAGGGTCTGCGGGCCCTGGGGTTCTACGAGCCGAAGGGGCTCCGGCCCGGCCCCATCGCCTTCATCAGCCACTCCGGTTCCGCCTTCTCCGCGCTGCTGCACAACCACCGAGGGCTGTCGTTCAACCTCGCGGTGTCGTCCGGGCTGGAGCTCGTGACGACCGCGGCCGACTACGTGCGATACGCGCTCGCACTCGACAGCACGAAGGCCATCGGGCTGTTCGTCGAGGGCGTTCGGGACCCGGACAACTTCCTTAGGGCCCTTAAGGCGGCGAACGAACGCGACGTGCCGGTGGTGGCCCTGAAGGTCGGGCGGGAGGCGCTCGCCCGCGAGATGGTCACCGCCCACTCGGGGGCGCTGGCCGGAGAGGACGGGGCGTACGAAGCGCTGTTCGAGGCCTTCGGGGTGCTCCGGGTGGAGAGCCTGGACGAGATGGCCGACACCCTGGCTCTGTTCGGATCGGGCCGCCGGGCCGGGCGGGGCGGCCTGGCCACCGTCCACGACTCCGGGGGCGAGCGGGCGCTGCTGGTGGACGCGGCCTCGAGCGTCGGCGTGCCGCTGGCGCGGATCTCGGAGGAGACGACGAGGCGGCTGGCCGGCCTGTTGGAGGAGGGGTTGCTGCCGGTGAACCCCCTGGACTTCTGGGGCACCGGCCGAGAGGCGCACGAGGTCGTCACGGGGTGCATGCGGGCGCTGCTCGACGACCCCGACACCGCCGCGCTCGCGTTCGGCGTGGATCTCACCACCGAGGACGACCCGAGTACGGGCTACATCCGGATGGCGAAGGAGATCATCCAGGGGACCGGCAAGCCGTTCGCCATGCTGTCCAACTTCGCCGGCGGGGTCGATCGGAACGACATGCGACAGCTGGAGGAGGCGGGCATCCCGGTGTTGGAGGGGACGCTGAGTGGACTGGCCGCGTTTCGGCACCTGTTCGACTACCGCGACCACCGCTCGCTGCCTTCGGTCGAGGGAACGACGCCCGTACCGCTCGAAGTGCGCGAGCGTTGGCAGGAGCGCCTGTCGATCGCGGACCCGTTGTACGAAGCCGAGGGTCTTTCACTGCTCTCGGACTTCGGTATTCC
>JBOGVI010000266.1:0-12196 GCA_050692695.1 Actinomycetota bacterium | reverse complement strand
GAGGTCGTCGAGTACGAACCCGAGGGCGGGGGCGTGCCCATTGGGCGCCTCCTCGACGACCTCGGCAAGCGGGACGTCCAAAGCGTCCTGCTGGAGGGTGGACCCACCCTGGCTTGGGCCCTCGTGGAGGAGCGAGCCGTGGACAAGGTCGTCGTGTACCTGGCGCCCAAGCTGATCGGCGGGGAGGACGCCCCGACCGTGCTCGGCGGAAGGGGGTTCGCCCCAATCGCCCAGGCGATGCAGCTTCGGATCGGCTCCGTGGACCACGTGGGCGAGGACCTCAAGGTGGAGGCCTATGTTCAGCGGGATCGTTGAGGAGCGCGGCGCCGTCCGCGAGATCGGACCGAGCCGGCTGGCCGTCTCGTGCCGGACGGTACTGGAGGGGACCGATGTCGGGTCGTCCATCGCCGTGAACGGCGTGTGCCTCACGGTGGTGGAGCGGGGCGACGCCACGCTGGCGTTCGACCTCTCGGAGGAGACTCTCCGCCGCACCGGCTTGGCCCGGCTTTCCACCGGGGACCCGGTGAACCTGGAGCGACCGGTCACGCTGGCCACCCGCCTGGGCGGCCATCTGGTCCAGGGGCACGTGGACGGCGTGGGGGAGGTCGTGGGCATCCGACCGGACGGCCTCGGTGGCGTGTGGCTGACCATCCGGCCGCCGGAGTACCTCGTCCGGTACCTGGTGGAGAAGGGCTCGGTCTCGGTGGACGGCATCTCCCTGACCGTTGCGGGGCTTGACGACGGGACGTTCTCCGTCGCCCTCATCCCGCACACCTTGAACGTGACGACCATGCGGGCCGCCAAGGTGGGCGAACCCGTGAACCTGGAGGTGGACCTGATCGCTAAGTACGTGGAGCGGCTCGTGGCGGGCCACGGCGCGGAGCGCCGGGGGGGCGGGCACGGACAGAGCCATGGTGCGGAGCGCCGGGGGGGCGGGCACGGACAGAGCCATGGTGCAAGCGAGGGGGCGGGGCGGTGAACCGGAGCGAACAGGTGGTGGACCGCTCGGTGTTCTCGACCGTCGAGGAGGCCGTCGAGGACATCCGGGCGGGCAGGATCGTCATCGTCGTAGACGACGCCGACCGGGAGAACGAAGGCGACTTCGTGATGGCGGCCGAGAGGGTCACGCCGGAAGCGGTGAACTTCATGGTCACCCACGGCCGGGGGATCGTGTGCATGCCGTGTGCTGGGGATCGGCTGGACGAGCTCCGCATCCCCCCCATGGTCACCCACAACAGCGAGAGCCACGGGACCGCCTTCGCGGTGTCCATCGACGTGCGGGGGCGCACGACCACGGGCACGAGCGCGTTCGACCGCGCGGCGACCGTGAGGGCCATCACCGAGCCCGAGACGAAGCCCGAGGACATCCACATGCCCGGTCACGTGTTCCCGCTCCGCGCCCAGCCCGGCGGGGTCCTGAAGCGAGCCGGCCACACCGAGGCCACCGTCGACCTGGCCCGCCTCGCCGGGTCGTACCCGGCCGGCGTGCTCTGCGAAGTGCTGGCGCCAGATGGGACCATGGCCAGGCTGCCGGAGCTCGCCCGAGTGGCGAAGGAGCACGGGCTGAAGGTCATCTCCATCGCCGACCTCATCGAGTACCGCCGAAGGCGGGAGCAGCTCGTGCGGAAGGTGGCCGAGGCCTCCATCCCCACGGGGTACGGCGGGTTCCGCGCCCACGCCTACGAGAGCACGATCGACGCTCGAACCCACGTCGCGTTCGTCACGGGTGACATCGGGGACGGGGAGCGGATCCTGGTGCGGGTGCACTCGGAATGCCTGACCGGCGACGTCTTCGGGTCGCTGCGATGCGACTGCGGGGACCAGTTGGAGCGGGCGCTCGAGATCATCGCGGAGGAAGGACGGGGGGTCGTCTTGTACATCCGGGGTCACGAGGGTCGAGCCATCGGCCTCACCCACAAGCTCCGCGCCTACGAGCTCCAGGAGCAGGGGCGCGACACGGTCCAGGCGAACGTGGAGCTCGGGTTCCCGGCCGATTCCCGAGACTACGGGATCGGGGCCCAGATCCTGGTGGAACTGGGGGTTCGGTCGATGCGCCTGCTCACCAACAACCCGGCGAAGCGGGCCGGTCTCGAGGGATACGGGCTGTCGATCGCCGAGCGGGTGCCGCTCGTGACCAGGCCCCGCGCCGAGAACATCGGGTACCTGCGCACCAAGCGCGAGAAGCTTGGGCACCTCCTGGATGACCTGGGGCCCGACGTGGTCACGCTGGAGGAGGGGTCATGAAGGAGCTCCGGGGCGACTTCGCCGCCCGGGGCAGGCGGTTCGCCATCGCCGCGTCGCGTTTCAACGAGCTGGTGGTGAAGAACCTGGTGGAAGGCTCCGTGGATTGTCTGCGGGCCCACGGGATCTCGGATGATGATCTCGACGTTGCCTGGGTCCCCGGCTCCTTCGAGCTTCCGCTTCTCGCGAGGAGGCTTGCCGCCACGGGGGCCTACGACGCCGTCATCTGCCTGGGAGCGGTGGTCCGCGGAGAGACGGCTCACTTCGACCACGTGGCCGGTCAGGCCGCGGCCGGCATCCGGGCGGTGTCCGAGGAGACCGGGGTCCCCGTGATCTTCGGCGTCCTCACTACGGACACGTTCGAGCAGGCCAGGGACCGTGCCGGCGGCAAGCACGGCAACAAGGGCTGGGACGCGGCGATGGCCGCGATGGAGATGGCCTCGGTGCTGGAGCAGCTGCCCAAGGGGACCGGCCCCCGGGGCGAGGGCGCATGATCGTCGACAAGCCATGGGGCAAGGTGGTGACGTACGCGCTGAACCAGCCCGCCTCGGTTCGCGTCATCACCGTGGAGCCGGGCCAGGAGACCAGCGTGCACTACCACCAGATGCGGGACGAGATGTGGGTGGTGCTTGACCCCGGCCTCACCGTTCAGATCGGCAACCGAGTCGTGGAGGCCAAGCCCGGGGACGAGTACATGGTCACGGCGGAGACCACACACCGCATCACGAACACTGGTCAGGCCCGAGGCAGGGTCCTCGAGATCGCCTACGGCTACACCGACGAGTCCGACAGCCAGCGCCTCCAGGACGACTACGGCCGTCCCCTCGAGCCCGACTGGTGAGCCGGCGGCCCGGCCCGTTGTCCCCGAGGGAAGCCCGTGCTACATTCGCGCGGCTTCGCGGATAGGGAGGTCGGCTTGGCAACGCAGGGTACCGTCAAGTGGTTCAGCAACGAGAAGGGCTACGGGTTCATCTCCCGGGCCGACGGCGAGGACGTGTTCGTCCACTTCAGCGCCATCCAGTCCGAGGGGTTCAAGACTCTCACGGAGGGCCAAGAGGTCGAGTTCGACATCGTGGATGGGCCCAAGGGCCAGCAGGCTGCCAACGTCCGTCCGGTCTCCTGAGGGTCGCGGCCGGGCCGTCGACAGTGTCACTACCTGCACCTATACTCTGCGGGAAGGTTCAGCGGGCTCCAGAAAAGCACCGGCTGCCAGTCGGTGCTTTCGTTTCGGCAGGAGGTGATGCGGGGTCTCGACCGATCCACGGATAAACGACAGGATCCGGTCTCCACAGGTCCGACTGGTCGGACCGGACGGAGCCCAGATCGGGATCGTCTCGACCCCGGACGCACTCCGGCAGGCCCAGGCGCTGGACCTCGATCTGGTCGAGGTGGCGCCCCAGGCCGATCCTCCGGTCGCCCGCATCATGGACTACGGCAAGTACAAGTACGAGCGGGACATCCGATTGAAGGAAGCCCGCAAGAAGCAGGTCAGGGTCGAGGTCAAGGAGATCAAGTTCCGCCCGAAGATCGACCCCCACGACTACGCCACCAAGAAGGGGCACGTGGAGCGGTTCCTGAAGGCGGGGGCGCGGGTCAAGGTGACCATCATGTTCCGGGGGCGGGAGATGGCCCACACGGAGCTCGGCCGCAGGATTCTTGACCGGCTGGTGCAGGATCTCGGCGACATGGCCGTCGTGGAGGCGATGCCCAAGCAGGACGGGCGGAACATGGTGATGGTCATCGGGCCGACCAGGAAGCAGGCCGCGACGGCGCGGGCGGAGCAGCCCGCGCCCACGATGGACAAGGGATAGATCGATGCCGAAGATGAAGACGCATCGGGGCGCGGCCAAGCGGTTCCGGATCACCCGGAGCGGGAAGATCCTTCACCGCAAGGCCACCGGGAACCACATGTTGATGAAGAAGAGCGGGAGCCGCCGTCGCCGGATCGAGGGCATGGCCGAGGTCACGAGGGAGCGGCGCACCATACGGCGGCTGCTCGGGGGTTGAGCCATGGCCAGGGTGAAGCGATCCGTCCACGCGAAGAAGAAGCGCCGGGAGATCCTGGCCCGAGCCAAGGGGTATTACGGTTCCCGGTCGACCCGGGTGCGCGTGGCCAAAGAGCAGCTCTTGCACTCGGGCGTGTACGCGACCCGCGACCGCCGGGACCGCAAGGGCCAGTTCCGCCGATTGTGGATCGCCCGGATCGGGGCCGGAGCCCGGCAGAACGGCCTCTCGTACTCGCAGTTCATCCACGGGCTGGGCCGGGCCGGCATCGAGGCGGACCGAAAGATACTGGCCGACCTGGCCGTGAACGACCCGGCGGCCTTCGCCGCGATGGTCCAGGCGGCCAGGGAAGCCCTGGCGGCCTAGTCCGGCCGCGCGAGACCGGCACCGCCTCGACCCTAGAATCCCCCTGCCGGACCGGCCGGCGCGCCGAGGGGGGACCGTGATCACCTCGCTCAAGAACCCGAAGGTCGCGGCGGCGATCAAGCTGAAGAAGCGCGCCTTCCGGGAACGCGATCGGCGCTTCCTGGTGGAGGGGGCTCAGGGCGTCGGCGAGGCTCTCGCTTCTCGGGCCGACGTCACGGTCGTGTTCTACTCGGGCCACCCGGGCGAGCTCGTTCGCCGGGCCGAATCCGCGGGGGCCGAGGTCGTCCAGGTTGGCGAGGAAGTCATGGCCCGGCTGACCTCCACGGTGACCCCGCAAGGATTGGTCGCCGTGTCGCCGTTCCTCGACGTGGGGATGGACGCCCTGCCGGCCCAGCCGAGGTGCATAGCCGTCCTGCACGCTGTGCGGGACCCGGGGAACGCCGGCACGGTCCTTCGATCCGCCGACGCTGCCGGGGCCGATGCGGTCGTGTTCACCGGCACCTCCGTCGACGTCTACAACCCCAAGAGCGTACGGGCCTCGGCGGGCTCGCTGTTCCATCTGCCTGTGGTGCGCGGGGGGGACACCGGTGATGCGGTGGAGGCCCTTCGGTCCCGGGGCTGCCGGATCTACGCCATGGATGCCAGGGGTGACACCGACCTGTACGAGGTCGATCTCACCCCCCCCGCTGCCTTCGTGTTCGGGAACGAGGCCTGGGGCCTGCCCGGGGACGTCGCGTCCATGGCCGACGCCGTCCTCCGTGTCCCCATCCGTGGGGGGGCCGAGTCGCTGAACCTCGCCGCCGCCGCCACCGTGTGCCTGTTCGAGTGGGCCCGCCGGCGTCGGGAAGGGCGCCGGCTGGCCCTGGAGTCGGTCATCGCGGCCGCCGCCCACGATATCCGGTCGCCGCTCACGGCGATGAAGGGCTTCGGGTACGCGCTCTCCACCCGGTGGGATCAGATGACCGAGGAGCAGCGGACCCTGATGCTGCAGGGGATCGTGTACGACACCGACCGGCTGAACATGATCGTGCGACAGCTCGCCGACGCGGCCCGCATCGTATCCGAGCGCCTCGAGCTGTTCCCGGAGAGGGTGGATGTCCGTGCCCTGATGGAGAAGGTGGCCAACGCGGCGGCCCGCGACCCCGAGCACCCGCCGATCCTGTGGGAAGGCCGGGATGAGCCCGTGGCCTTCGTGGACCCAGACCGTCTCCAGCTGGTCCTGGAAGCTTTCGTGGAGGCCGAGGTGTGGTGGGCGGGTGAGGGGCCAGTCCGGGTGACGGGCCAGGTACGGCAGGGACGACTCCTGCTCGATGTGTTCCGAGCCGGGACCAAGCTCACCGCGGAGAAGGTCGCGACGCTGTTCGAGCCCCGGGCGCCGGGGGCGGGAGCGGGGAGCAAGATCGGGCTGTTCGTGGCGCACGGCGTGGCGGAGGCCCAGGGCGGAACGACGGCGGTCGAGGTCGCGGATGGCGGCCTCCTGTTCCGCCTCGACGTTCCCGTCGCGGACGGCGAACAGGCGGTCTGAGCAGGGCCGCTTGTTAGACTCAGGCACCCATGGATCCGCAGGACGCCCTTCGCATCCTCGAAGAGGAACGCGCCCGCGGGATGGCGCTGATCGCCGAGGCGGACTCGTCGGAATCCTTGGAAGCCGCGAAGGTGGTCGTCCTCGGCCGGAAGTCGCGGTTCACCGAAGTGCAGCGCTCCCTCGGCTCGCTCGGGGAGAACGAGCGAAGGCGCGTCGGGAAGGTCGCGAACGAGGTCCGCGCGGCTCTCCAGGGAGCGCTGGACCAGCGCCGGGCGGCGCTCGCGGCAACCGACGAGACCCGCCTGCTCGAGGCCGATCGGGTCGACGTCACGCTGCCCGGCCGGCGACTTCGTGCGGGGTCGCTGCACCCGCTCACGATCGTGGAACACGAGATCGTCGAGATCTTCACCCGCATGGGCTACCGGGTGGCCGAGGGCCCGGAGATCGAAGACGACTGGCACAACTTCGAGGCCCTGAACATCCCGCACGACCACCCGGCGCGGACGATGAAGGACTCGCTCTACGTCGACGTGGACGCGCTTCTCCTTCGGACCGAGACCTCCGCAGTGCAGATCCGGACCATGGAGTCGCAGCAACCGCCCGTGTACGTCGTGGCGCCGGGGCGGACGTACCGCCGGGAGGCCGTGGACGCCACCCACTTGTCGGTGTTCCACCAGGTCGAGGGGTTGGCCGTCGACGAAGGCATCTCGTTCTCCGACCTGAAGGGCACGCTGGAGGCCTTCGCCAACGCGCTGTTCGGTGAGGGACGCCGGGTCCGGATGGACCCCGACTACTTCCCGTTCGTGGAGCCGGGGTGCCAGGTGGCCGTGTCGTGCTTCAAGTGCGACGGAGCGGGCTGCTCGCTGTGCGGAAACGGGTGGATCGAGCTGCTCGGCGCGGGCATGGTCCACCCCAAAGTCCTGGAGAATTGCGGGTACGACGCCGAGCGATACACGGGTTTCGCGTTTGGGATGGGCATCGAGCGCGTGGCGATGGTGCGCTACGGCGTGTCCGACATGCGCTTGTTCGTCGAAGGCGACGTCCGTTTCCTCGAGCAGTTCGAGGGTGCGGCATGAGGGTGGTCGTGTCCTGGCTCCGCGAGCTCTGCCCCACCGACCTCTCGCCGGAGGAGCTGGCCGAGGTGCTCACGGCCAAGGGCGCCCAGGTGGAGGGGGTCGAGCGGCCCTGGGAGCGCCTGGACGGCGTGGTCGTGGCTCGGGTGGTGCAGGTCCGCGACCACCCGAACTCCGACACGCTCTGCCTGACCCGCGTCACCACCGGCTCGGCCGAGCGAGAGGTCGTGGTGGGCGTGCGCAACATGCGACCCGGCGACCTCGTGCCGCTGGCGGGGCCCGGCGCCACGGTTCCGGCGCTCCCGGAGCCCCTGTCCGCTCGGAAGATCCGCGGCGTGGTCTCGGATGGGATGCTCTGCTCACCCTGGGAGCTCGGCATCGCCCAGGAGCACACCGGGATCCTGATCCTGCCCGACGGGCTGGAGCCCGGAGCCAGCGTCAAACAGGCCCTGGGTCTGGACGAGACCGTCCTGGACGTCGAGGTCACGCCGAACCGAGCCGACTTCCTTTCGGTGGTGGGGATCGCGCGCGAGGTGGCGGCGGCGACCGAGGTGCCGCTCACGGTTCCGGAGATCGTTCTTGAGGAGGACGTCGAGACGGCGAAGGGCGTGGCCACCGTGGAGATCCTCGACCTTGAGCGGTGCCCCCGGTACCTGGCCCGCGTGGTCCAAGGGGTTCGGGACGTCCCCTCGCCGATCGGGGTCCAGGCCCGGCTGACCGCGGCGGGCATGCGGCCCATCTCCGCGACCGTGGACGCCACGAACTACGCGATGCTGGAGACCGGCCAGCCACTGCACCCGTTCGACCTCGCGAGGGTGGCTGGGCCTAGCATCGTGGTCCGGCGGGCCGAAGAGGGCGAGCGTCTCGTGACGCTCGACGGAGTGGAGCGGGGTTTCACCTCCGACGACCTCCTCATCGCCGACGTAGAAGGGGCGGTGGCCGTGGCCGGCGTGATGGGCGGGACAGTGGCGGAGGTCTCCGGGTCCACGACGGATGTCCTGCTGGAGAGCGCCTCGTTCGAGCGGGGCGGGATCCAGCGGACCCGCCGCAGGCTCGACCTGTCGACCGAGGCCTCGATGCGCTTCGAGCGCGGCGTAGACCCGGAAGCCGTTCCCCGGGGGGCCGACCGGGCCTGCCAGCTGATGAGCGAGTGGGTCGGCGCCACCGTGCTGGCCGGGGTGGTCGAGGCGGGCGGGGCCCCCGAGCGCCGGCGCGTCTCAATGCGGCCGTCGAGGGCGTCGGTCCTGATCGGGTACCCGGTCTCTTCGGCCGACGCCGCCCTGGTGTTCGAACGCCTGGGCATGGCCCCCGAGGTCCCGGACCCGGACCGGGTCACCGTGGAGGTGCCCGGCTACCGGGTGGACATCGAGCGGGAGGTGGACCTGATCGAAGAGGTCGCCCGGATCCAGGGCTACGACCGGGTGGGCTCGACCCTGCCGCCGGTTCGGCAGGCCGGGGGACTGCCTCCCGCGTACGCCTTCGCGGGGCGGATCCGGCGATCCCTGCGCCGGGCAGGGCTCCGGGAGGTCCGGCTCCTGTCGTTCGCGTCGGCCGCCGATCTGGAGCTCGCCGGTGACCGGGACGCGATCCGGATCACCAACCCGCTCCAGGCTGGCGATGAGTACCTGCGAACGGGGTTGCTCCCGGGCCTGCTGAAAGCCCTTCGGCGGAACGTTTCCCGCCACGTCCGTACCGCCGCACTGTTCGAGGTGGGAACGGCCTTCCGGCTGGTGGGCGGGGCTCCGGAGGAACGGCCGTCGGCGGCGTTCGCCATGATCGGCCCCGCGTCGCAGTCGTGGGCCGAGCCGCCGCAACTGTTCGACTTCTTCGACGCGAAGGGCGTCGTCGAGGCCTTGCTCCAGGAGCTCGGCGTGAGCGACGTGTCATTCGGCGAGCCGCCGGGATGGCCGTTCCACCCGGGCCGTTCCACCACGGTGCTGTCCGGCGGGGAGCGGGTCGGAGCCGCGGGGGAGGTTCACCCCAGGGTCGCGGAGGACCTCGACCTGGATGAGAGGGTGGCGGGGGGCGAGCTCGACGTCACCACGCTCATGGCCCACGCGTCGGTTGAGATCACGGCCCGCGACGTGCCGCGGTACCCCCCGGTCCGCCGGGACCTGGCCTTCATCCTTCCCACTGAAACGCCCGCCGGAGCCGTTCGCGAGTCCCTGATCGATGCGGGCGGCCAGCTCGTCGAGTCCTGCCTGCTGTTCGACGTGTTCGCCGGGCCTCCGCTTCCGGATGGGAAGAAGAGCCTAGCGTTCTCGCTCGACCTTCGGGCAGCCGACCGCACGCTGACCGACGACGAGGCCGACGCCGTTGTGGCCCGGATCGTGGAGCGCCTGGCCCGCGACTTCGGCGCGGAGCTTCGCGCGGGATAGACTCGTTCTTCTCCCACCCACCCGGCGCTTCGCGCCTGCCCCCTTCGTCTCCCTCCCGCCCGGCGCTTCGCGCCCCCCGGCGTTCGCGGCTCCTCGGAGCCCTCGGATAGACTGCCGCGGATGGAGCGCGACTACCTCTCGGTGGACGACCTCACCCCGGAGGAGCTCACCGCCCTCCTCGACCTGTCGGCCAAGCTCAAGGCCCAGCCGGAGGGCTACGCGGACCGTCTTCACGGCAAAGCCGTGGCCATGGTCTTCGAGAAACCCTCCACCCGGACCCGGGTCTCGTTCGAGGTCGCTATCTCCTCGGCCGGCGGCCACGCCGTGCCCCTGTTGTCCGCCGAGCTCCAGCTGGGCCGAGGGGAGACCATCGAGGACACCGGGCGTGTGCTGTCCCGCTACGTGGACGCCGTGGTCCTTCGGACGTTCGAGCAGGAACGGCTGGAGGTGCTGGCCCGGGCGTCCTCGGTCCCGGTGGTGAACGCGCTGTCGGACTTCGAGCACCCCTGCCAGTGCCTGGCCGACCTTCTCACGGTGAGAGAGAAGAAGGGAGAGCTGGCCGACCGAACCTTGGTGTACCTGGGCGACGGGAACAACGTGACCCACTCCCTGCTGCTCGGGTGCGCCAAGTCCGGGATGCGCATCCGTGTGGCCACCCCACCGGGGTTCGAGCCCATCCCTCAGGTGGTGCAGCGGGCCAGCGAGATCGCCAGGGCGACGGGAGGGCAGGTGGAGGTCCTGAACGACCCCGAGGAGGCCTGCGCCGGCGCGGACGTGTTGTACACCGACGTGTGGGCGAGCATGGGCCAGGAGGCCGAGGCTGGCGAGCGCGCCCTGGTCTTCCCGGCATACCAGCTGAACCAACCCATGGTGAAGCTGGCCGCCCCTGACGTCACCGTGCTGCACTGCCTGCCGGCGCACCGCGGCCAGGAGATCACCGACGAGGTGATCGATGGACCGCATTCCGCCGTGTGGGACCAGGCCGAGAACCGGATGCACACGCAGAAGGCGCTGCTGCTCTGGCTGCTCGGCGTGGCCTGATCGCGCTTCGGTAGGATTCCGTGCGTGCCCCGAGCGAACGAGGCCGTCGAGGCCGTCCTCCTCGAGTACGCGGACCTCATCTCGATCCTGTCGGATGACCCGTTCAAGCCCCGGGCCTACGAGAAGGCGGGGCGGGCCGTGGGCGGGTATCCGGCCGACGTCTCCGGCTTCGACGTCAAGCAGCTCCAGGGCATCCCGAACGTCGGCAAGGCCATCGCTGAGAAGGTCCACGAGTTCCTGGCCACCGGGACCATGGGGGCCCTGGATGAGCTCCGGGCCCAGATCCCGGCGGGGGTGCGTCAACTGATGGCCATCCCCGGCTTGGGACCGAAGCGGGCCATGACCCTGTACGAGGAGCTCCGCGTGGCTTCGGTGGACGAGCTCCTCGCTGCGATCAACGAGGGCCGGCTCGAGGACCTGAAGGGGTTCGGCCGGAAGACCTCCGACAACATCGTGCGGGGGATCGAGCAGATGCACTCGTCCGGGGGGCGGGTGCAGGTGAACGTGGCGCTGGACGTGGCCGAGGACCTCCTTCGCGAGCTGTCGGCGTTGAAGGAGGTGCAGCGGGCCACGTACGCCGGCTCGCTCCGGCGGATGGCCGAGACCATCGGCGACGTGGACCTCCTGGTGGCGGCGGAGAAGACTCACGCGATCATGGACCGGTTCGTCTCGCTCCCGGTGGTGGACCGCATCCTGGCCCACGGGGAGACCAAGTCCTCGGTGGTCACGAGGGGCGGTCTCCAGGTGGACGTGCGGGTGATCCCACCGGAGGCCTGGGGCGCGGCCCTGCTGTACTTCACGGGCTCGAAGGCCCACAACATCCGGCTCCGGGAGATGGCCATCCGCAAGGGCCTTCGGCTGAACGAGTACGGGCTGTTCAAGGTGAAGACGGGCAAGTTGATCGTGGCCAAGACGGAGGAGGAGGTCTACAAGCGCCTCGGTCTCCCGTACATCCCGCCCACGCTACGGGAGGATCGCGGCGAGATCGAGGCCGCCCTGGCCGGGGAGCTACCCGACGTCGTCCAACAGAAGCAGATGAAGGGCGACCTCCACACGCACACGAACCTCACCGACGGGCTCGCGCCACTGGAGGAGATGCTGGAGGCCGCGGCCGAGCTGAACTACGCTTACTACGCGGTCACCGACCACGCGCCGAACCTGTACATGCAGCGGATGACCGACGAGAAGATCCTGGCACAGCGCAAGCGGTTGAAGGAGCTCCAGAAGAAGTATCCGAAGACTACGCTCCTGCACGGCTCCGAGCTGAACATCGACCCCGATGGAGGCGTCGATTGGCCGGAGGAGTTCCTGAAGGGGTTCGACGTGCTGGTGGCCTCGGTCCACACCCACTTCAACCAGTCGAAGGACGAGATGACCCACCGGATCGTCCGGGCCATGGAGCATCCGTACGTGCACGTGATCGGGCACCCCACCGCCCGCATGATCGGGAAGCGCCCACCGATCGAGTTCGACCTCGACGAAGTGTTCAAGGCGGCGGCCCGGACCGGGACCGCCATGGAGGTGAACGGCTTCCCCGACCGGCTCGACCTGAAGGACGAGAACATCCT
>JBOGVI010000265.1:0-7057 GCA_050692695.1 Actinomycetota bacterium | reverse complement strand
GCCTCCGGCTGCCCCGGGGCCGCCTCCTCGGGTGCCTCGGCCTGGCGCCCGGGGGCGGGTTCGGTCGGCGCCTCGGCCGGGGCCTCGGCCGCCAGCCGCGGTTCCTCCGGTGGGGCCACCTGGCGGGTCGGCTGGTAGTCGTCGAAGAACTCCCGCCACGCCTCGCTAACCGACGAGGGGTCGCGCAGGTACCGGCGGTAGAGCTCGTCGACGAGCCCGACGTTCGGGCCGAACTCGAATCTGTCGAGCCTGGTCATGGCGCTCACCCGCAGGGTCCAACCTGAACGTCCATGCTACTCGGCTACTCGGGCCCCGCCGCGGCGTGACGGCGGCGCGGGCGCCGCCTCGGGGTCTCCCGAGCCAGCTCCACGACGTGACCGTCGGGTCTCGAACGCGTGGAGGGGGTCGGTGGCCCCACGGCCGGTCCACCGGTCCGGACAGGACCACCACGTCGGAGGACCGCAGGCGCTCGGCAGCATCGACGTCCTCCACGAGGAAGAGCAACTCGCCGGTCGGTCCGCCCTCCGCGACCTCCCGGCCATCAGCTCCGGGAGCCGGGCGAGCTCGTAAGAGGCCGAGCTTCGGGCGCGTGGCGAACTCCGCGTAGCCCCCGGTCCTCGAACCGGAACGGCAGGCCTAGCACGTCCCGGTAGGACGCGATGGAGGCCGCCAGGTCGCGCACGTAGAGGATCACGTAGTCCACCTGATCCACCACCCACGCCTGGACCACCATCATCCCTCGGCCTTTGAACGCCGATTCATCGTGAGCTCGATGAGCTTCTCGGCTGGGCCAGGGCCGTGCAGCCGGAGACCTCCCGCCGGCCGTCCAACCAGCGCCCCGGCGAGGTTGACGCTCAGCCCATAAGCTGGAACCACTCTTCCGCGGACAGGGGGAGGTCCGAGCGGATCAGGGCCGTGGTGCGGCGGCCTTTCACGATCAGGTCCACGCGCTCGGCGGTGGTCTCGCCGACAGGGGTCGAGATCCGGTGGAACCCCCGGCGCTCCAGGCGGATCGTCAGAGGTTTCGCCTCGTAGGGGGGCTTGAGGCTCCCCGCGGTCAGCTCGTCGTCTCCGGAGGCGCGAAGGCGGCGGTCCACTACCAGGAGCGAGCAAGGGGACGTCGCCCAAACGACCGAGACGCCAAGAACCGTCTCCGTCCTGTCCCCGGCGGGTCCGCCGACCGAAACCTCCCAGGCCGCCCGGCCCGGGGGTGCCTTTACTTCCGTGCGGTTGGCGCGGAGGGCTCGAACCCCACCAGGTCCCACGCCGCCCGGACCACGTTGTCGATCTTGAGGAGTCCCACTTCCGTGTCGCCCCGACGGGCCCTGCCGAAACACCGCCATCCGACGGGGCCACTCTAGGAAGGACGCCGTCGCTCGTGACGGCTGTAAACCCGGTAGGTTGCCTGCAGCTTCAGACCCAGGCGGCGAAGTCGCCGTCGGCGGCCTCGTGGAACTCGGCGATCACCTGCCGGGCCGTCTCCACGACCCACCTCGCCGTCTCGGGCCCTAACTCGCCCGGAACCTCCGGCGGCGGCGCCTGGGAGCGACGGTCCAGGCGTTCCGGCTCGCCGCGGAAGCCCATCAGGGAGTCGCGGAGCGCGTGGAGGCGCTCGAGGTCGGGCGCCGTCTCGAGCTGGCGTCCCAGGGTCTGCTCGCACAGATCGTGCCACTTGGGCAGGAATCGGGCCCGGTAGTTGAAGCTGGCGATCACCTCGGCGCCCAGTCGGTTCACCAGCGCCTCAAGGGCGGCGTGAGACGCGAGCACCGCCAGGGCCGAGTAGACCGGGTCCTCAGCGGCCCGAGCGGCCATCTCCTCGGCCAGGGTCAGAAGTCGGGCGGGCTCGATCATCTCCCGTACGAGGCCACCGGCCGACGCCTAGGGCCCCTCGGCGGCCTCGGCCCCGGGCTCCGCGCCCTCCTCGAGCTCGGGCGGCGGGAGCACCGTGTAGGTCCACTCCTCGAGCTTCTCCTTCTCGTGGGTCAGGTTGTCCATGTCGTACTCCGAGTACTCGAACTCCGGGCTCCAGAAGAGGGCGTCGAACGGGCAGACCTCCACGCAGATGCCGCAGTACATGCAGAGGGCGTAGTCGATGACGAAGCGGTCGAGGACCTTGACCGACCGGGCCCGACCGCCGGAGGCCGGATCGTGGGTCTCCTTGTGGGCATCGATGTAGATGCACCAGTCCGGGCACTCGCGTGCGCACATGTAGCAGACCGTGCAGTTCGCCTCCTTGAGCGCGATCACGCCCCGGCTCCTGGGCGGGAGGTCGGGCTTCACGTGGGGGTATTGCTGGGTGACTGCGGGCTTGAGCATGGTCTTGAGGGTGACCCCTAGACCCTTTAGGAGGCCCAGGCCCATGCCGCCGCTGGACTGCGCCAGCGCCTATTCTTCGCCCCCAGGCGCTCCGTGTCTCTCAACACCTCATCCCGATCATCGCGCTTGATCTCCCCATCGGTCCACCGGAGGGAATCATGGCCTCGCGCGCCACCGAGCGGTCGCTCAGGCTGCGACTCCGGCGATCGACGCTTGCTGGGAGGCCGCCGGCCCGTGGGTTATTGCCGTGCCTTCAGGAGCACTGAAGATGGGCTCGCGGCCTTCGGCCTGGGCTAGGGCCCCTGGCCCTCCCCGACGGGGATGAGGCCGGGGAACCGCCACTCCTCGGGCAGTTCGTCGCCCGGCCACCGCTGCCGCTGCTTCGCGGCGAGCTTCTCCATCAGCGCGATGGCCGCGGGGTCCTCGGAGCCCGGCCGCCACTCCACGATCCCGTCGGCTACCGCGCGGTTCCAGATGTCCTCGCCGCGGTCGGTGCGGATGATCGTGAGGGTCCACCCCTCGGTCTGCCCGAGACCACCGAAGGAGATGTCGCCGTGCTCGGCTGCGAAGTCCGGGCACTTCAGGCACCCGGGGCGGGTGAACTCCTGGGCCGCCTTCAGCGAGTACTGGTGCTCCTGTCCGTCCCTCGTGTAGAAGAGGAGCTTTCCCTTCACGTTCACGCGAACCAGATCGTTGAGGTCGAGCCCCAGGCGGTTCTGGGCGATCTCCACCATCAACCCCTCGTGGGTGAAGGTCTTGGAGCAGAGCAGGCCAAAGGTCCAGGCGATCTTCCGACGCCATTTGTTGAGGCGACGTGCTTCGAGGGCGCCCGTGACGCTTGCCTGGCAGGACATCCCCACCAGGGCCAACTTAGACAGGCCCATAGCGGCGGCCTTGATCAGGGCGAGGGGATTGGCGGAGTACGTGTACCGTGAGCCCGCCGTCGCCAGCACCCCCTCGGCGTCCGTGACCACGGTGGGCTCGGCGTCCCAGGGGCGCTCATCCGAGAGCTTGGAGGTCAGGGCGCCGTCGATCTCGCCGCTCTCGAGGCCCCAGATGAGCAGCGCCGACACCACGCCGCCGTCCTGACCCTCGGTCAGGATCCGAGGATTCGCGGCCCGGGCAAAGCACCACGTTCTTGTGGACCCCGATGAGGTCCTCCGGGGAGCGGGTCTGACCGAACAGCATCTGGTCGATCTCGGGCTCCCACTCGCGGAACCGGGGGCAGGCCCGGGTGCAGATGTCGCAGCCCTTGTCGCCGTGGGTGCAGCGGTCGGGACCGTCCTCTTGGAGCTGGACCGGCACGTTGTCCTCGTAGCCCAGGACATGGAAGGGGCAGACCACGATGCACGCCGTGCAGCCCGTGCACAGGTCGGTGAGGACGACCTCGTTGTAGAGGTCCCGCCACTGGGTCTTATCGGCCGAAGACACCATCTCTACACAAAGTATAGGGATGGCCTCCGGACCAGCCCCAAGGGCGGTCCGGGCGACCAGCGGGCAGGGTAGGGAACCGCGCTGGTCGTCGCGATCGTCGACCGCTCGTAGCGAGGCTCTGCTTCAGGACGGTCAAGTCGGACGCGTTCAGTGGCCGGTCATACTCCGCGTCGTCGTATCTCTGCAAGACCGCCTGGAGGTCCCGTACTACGACGAGCCCGTCGCGATGCCCATGCGCGTCGATCTGTTCGATGCCGACGGCCGCGTCTTGACTACGCACGAGTGGGGCTTCGTCGACGAGTAGGGCTTCGGGCCATCCGTCCGCGACGCACCCGTCGCCCACGCGCTCATCGACGGCCTCTCATAAGGGAAGTGAACCGCTGACGCCGGGCCGGAAGCCGCGGCGATCCGGCTGACCCAGCGCAGGAACCCCTGCGAAATGTTCCTGCGGAACCGAGCGCGCCTTTCCCAAGTCGTGGCAGAAGGAGGCAACCGAGGGCAGCCCATGAGCACCCTTACTGGACGGCAGCGCGTCCTCTTCTCGTTCCTGGCGGCACTGCTCGGCGCCGCGGTCGTCGTGGGCAGCATCCTGGTCTCCCGCACGCCGAGGGAACCCGCGGCATAGGCGGGCCCGACTCTCTCCGCAGACGCCGCCGGACGATCGGGTCTGCCCGAGGGCGCGCTGCTCCTCTTCAGCGGGGACGTCAACGGGGCCGTGCTCCTGGTTCACGGACTGCGGGACCCCATCCCCCTCGCTGAGGGCTTCGTCGGCTACGACATCTCCCCGGCAGACCGCGTCCGCCTACTGATCTGAACGAAGTAGCCGTCGTTAGGGCTCTGTGTCATCGACGACGGTATCGGCATGACGCGACGAGGGGTTGATTCTTGAGCCCCGTGGGCGTGTGGTCGAAATCCTTCGCGAACCTGCCCCAGACACGAACGTTGGGTCGGACAGGATTCAATCAGTCATGCCAAGCGCGCGCCGGAAGCCTGCGACGAAGTCGGCTCTCCAGTTGCCGCGCGGGAACGGCAACGGCGCATCGTGAAGCACCTCCACGCCGGCTTCGCGTAGCGAAGGCGCCAGGACCGCGTACACGCCCGCATGGCAGATGATCACTCCACGCTTCGGGTTGAGGTCTCGGCAGATTCCGATGACCTCAGATGCGCGCGCCTTGATCGCCGCCTGCCGCTTGAACTTCGGTAGCGAATTGACAGGGGTTTCGACTGCGTCGATGAGCCAGATGCCGTCGTTCTTGATCCGCTCCAAGACCGCCGGCTTGTCCTCCAGATTGAAGTTGAGGTCCGTCCCGTAGAGCGCAGTGGCGACTCCTCGATACAGGTTGTCGTAGCTCAATTGAGGCGAGTAGAAGAAGCGGCGCTCACCAGCGCGGGGGTCGGGCGGCGACTCAGCGACGAGAAGTACCTGAATCTCGGCGGGTCGATAGCGGTTGCGCAGCGTCTCGTACCAGGCTAAGGCTCTGTCTTCTGTTCGGTGCTCGTCACGGTCCCGCACAACCCAAGGATAGGGCTCCCTGTCGGGACGTCGACGAGACCAACACGGACACGGTTACCGAGGTACTCAACACGACGAACTCGAGGGGTGGTCGTTCGGGGACCGGGGCTGGTCCTTCGACCCGACGGCTCGCCGGTCCGCGCCCGCACCGCCGCCGGACGCCGAGACCGCCCCTGGATGGCTCACCTTGGCCGAGGCCGCGTTCCTGGCCGGAATCTCGGAGGACACCGTGGCAGACTGCCTCGAGGCGGGCGTGCTCGAGCACGTCCCCCTCGCCCGGGGCGATCGGCTCGGTGTGCTCATCCGGACCCGAGACGTCGAGGCGTTCGCGCGAGCCGGCCGCGTCCCGAAGACCGGCCGGCCCGGCACATCGGCCTCGCTATCCTCCAAGAACGTAACGCTGCCTAGCGCCCCCCGGCGACGTGGCCGGTGTCGGTTAGGCGCAGGTCGGTCTGGCCCGAGTGCACGCGGTCGCCCTCGACCATGACCGTGGCGTCCTCGATGTAGCCGAGCTCCCGGAGCCGCGTGAGCAGGTTCCGGAGTGACTGCTCCGGCGTCTCGACCATCGTGTCGAGCACGAGCTCCGGGTGCTCCGGCGCCTCGTACGGGTCGTCGACCCCGGTGAAGTTCTTGATCTCGCCCGCGAGGGCCTTCTTGGATCGCGACCGAGGTCCCCACCTGCCAGGGGGCGCCGTCCAGGCTGTAGCGGGTCTCCCTGCAGAGGTACCCGATGCCACCACCGAGCGTAAGCCCAGCGATGCCTCGCGGTCACGTCCAGCACGGATCAACGCCGCTCCCCGTACATGAGGTGGGTAGGGAGTTGTGACGTCGGTCCACGAGGCCGACACGGATCGCGCGATGGCGGGACAATGGAGTACAAGACCACGAGGAGGACGGATGACCAGCGAGAAGGCGACGTTCGCGGCGGGGTGTTTCTGGGGGGTTGAGGCGGAGTTCCGTATGGTGCCGGGGGTGCTCCCGACTCAGGTCGGCTACACCGGCGGCGTCACCCCAAACCCGAGCTACGAGGACGTGTGCTCGCACACGACCGGGCACGCCGAGGCCGTGGAGGTCGAGTTCGACCCTGCGAAGGTCTCCTACGAGCAGCTCGTCGAGCTGTTCTGGAAGATCCACAACCCGACCCAGGTGAACCGGCAGGGCTGGGACATCGGCGACCAGTACCGGAGCGCCATCTTCACCCACTCGGACGAGCAGGCGCGGATCGCGACCGACTCTAGGGCCCGGGCGCAGGAGCACTTCCGCAAGCGGATCGCGACGCAGATCGAGCCCGCGGGGACCTTCTACCGAGCGGAGGAGTACCATCAGCAGTACCTCGAGAAGCGCAGACGGGCCTCGTGCGTGATCCCCGCGCCAGCGACCGAGGCATCCTCGACCGCGAGGGAGGCGTCATGGCCGAGCGGATGAAACCCCAGAAGGAGCGCGACCTTCCGGCGAGCGAGGAGGAGTGGCGCAAGCGCCTCACGCCGGAGCAGTTCGAAGTGCTCCGCAACAAGGGGACCGAGCGCGCCTTCACCGGCAAGTACGCGTTCACCAAGGACAAGGGCGTCTATCGCTGCGCCGGGTGCGGCGCGGAGCTGTTCGACGCGGACACGAAGTACGAGTCGGGCACCGGGTGGCCGAGCTTTTGGGCGCCGATCCAGCCCGGTGCGGTCGAGTTCCACGAGGACGGCGCGTGGCTGATGCGGCGGACCGAGGTCACCTGCGCGCGCTGCGGCGGGCATCTGGGCCACGTGTTCGACGACGGCCCGCAGCCCACCGGCGAACGCTACTGCA
>JBOGVI010000264.1:0-6948 GCA_050692695.1 Actinomycetota bacterium | reverse complement strand
CTGCCCTCCTGGCTGTGACCACTGCCAGAGGCTGCTGGGACACGTTGAGAACGAGCGCTCTTCCCATGCTTAGGTCTCCGGCGAGTATAGCGAGGAGGTCCCCCGATCCGGCCGAGATGCTTGAATCGCCCGAATCCCAGGGTTGTAATCCGCCCGAAGGCGGCGGGCCGACCGTCTCCGGGAAATGGGGACGCCTGAAAGAGCGAAAAAGGGGCCGCGCGGGGCGTCCGGCAAACTCGGGTTCGGATGGTCCGCCGCCTTCCCCATTCACCTCGATCCCCGTGGCGGCGGATGGCGGGCACCCACTAGACACCCGCACCGTCGTACTGCGCGGGGAACGCGAAGCAGCCGGGCTCTCCCCGCGCGCCCCCGGTAAGATGGCCATTCGGGCCAGGAGGTGGTGGTTGGAGGCTCGTCAGCAAACCGAGGAGTGGCGGCGCTTCGCCGAGCGCTTCCGGGAGATCGAGGAGAACGTCGAGAAGGTCGTCCAGGGGAAGCAGCGGGAGATCCGGCTCGCCCTGGTGACCCTGGTGGCCGAAGGGCACGCCCTGATCGAGGACGTCCCCGGCGTGGGCAAGACCATGCTGGCCAAGGCCATCGCCCGATCCATCGACTGCTCGTTCCGCCGCATCCAGTTCACGCCGGACCTGCTGCCGACCGACATCACCGGCGTGAACGTGTTCAACCAGGAGCGGGGGGACTTCGAGTTCAAGCCGGGCGCGATCTTTGCCAACGTCGTCTTGGGGGACGAGATCAACCGGGCCAGTCCGAAGACCCAGTCCGCCCTCCTCGAGTGCATGGAGGAGCGCCAGGTCACCATCGACACCGAGACGTACCAGCTCGGCCAACCCTTTATCGTGATCGCCACCCAGAACCCCATCGAGCATGAGGGCACGTACCCGCTACCCGAGGCCCAGCTGGACCGGTTCATGATGCGGATCGGGATCGGCTACCCGTCGCCCGAGGTCGAGGTGGAGATTTTGGCCACCCACGGCGTGCGATCCACGCTGGACGACATCGGGCCCGTGACCGACGCGCTGGGGGTCCGCGAGATGTGCGAGCAGGCTCGGCAGGTCCACGTCTCGCCGCCCATCCGCCGCTACATCGTCGACCTGGTCGAGGCCAGCCGGAACCACGCCGACGTGTACCTCGGCGCCAGCCCCCGGGCCTCCATCATGCTCCTGCGCGCGGCCCGGGCCATGGCCGCGGCGGAGGAGCGAGACTACGTCATCCCCGACGACGTCAAGTCGCTGGCCGTGCCGGTGCTGTCCCACCGGGTGATCGTCACGCCGGACGCGCTGATGACCGGCCGCGCCGCCGGCGCGGTGCTGGGCGAGATATTGCACGAGGTCGCCGTACCGGTCACCGGAAAGGCGTGAGGTGCCGTCCGCCCGTGGCGTGGTCGTGTTCGCCGGAGGGATCGGCCTGTGGGTGGCGGCCCGGCTGGCCGGATCCCCCGTCCTCCACATGATCGCGGTGGGGCTCGTGGTGTTGCCGTTCGCCGGCGCGCTGTTCGCAAGGTGGAGCCGGGTCCGGCTTCGACTGCGCCGTCGCCTGTCCGACCAGCGGGTGGCCCCGGGCCAACGGGTGACGGTAGAGCTCGAGATCGAGAACGAGTCGCCTGCGTGGACCTCGTTCCTGCTGCTCGAGGACCGGATGCCGGCGGCCCTGGGGCGGGCCGCCCGGCTGGTGATGGCCGGCATCCGCCCGAAGGGCAAGCAGCAGGCCACCTACTCCCTGGTAGCTCAGGCCCGGGGCCGATACACGCTGGGGCCGCTCACCGTCGACGTGTCCGACCCGTTCTCCCTCATCAAGCTTCAGGTCGAGTTCGACCACCGCGACGACCTCGTCGTGACCCCAGAGGTCGAGCACCTCGAGGCGGGCCCAGCCTCCCCGTTCGGCGCCTCGAGCGGGCTGTCCAAGGCGAGGCACCTGTTTCGGACGGGGGACGAGTTCTACACGATGCGCCCGTACCAGGAGGGGGACGACCTCCGTCGCATCCATTGGCCGAGCGTGGCCCGATCGGGCCAGCTCATGATCCGACAGGACGAGTCCACCAGGCGCTCCAACGCCGTGGTCTTCCTCGACACTCGGGAGACGGCCGTGGGGAGGAACCACTCGCCCTCGTTCGAGAAGTGCGTGTCTGCGGCGGCGTCGATCAGCGTGCTGCTGTCCCGGTACGGCTTCTCCCTCCGCCTGGCCACGTCGCACGTCACTCCCACGCCGGCAACCGAGGAGCACCTCCTGGAGGTGCTGGCCGGGGTGGGCCACCACACCGAGCGGGCGCTCTCCGCCGGCCTTGCCCGCCTTCGATCCGTGGCCGCGGGCGATACGACGCTCGTCGTGGTGACGGCGCCGCCGCAGCCACCCGAGCTCACCTCGTTGATCCGGGCCGGTGTGGTGTTCGGTCCGAAGATCGCGATCCTCGTCTATTCGACCGATCCGGCTGCGCTCCCTCCCGACCGCCAATCCCAGCTGGAGGGGCGCGCGTCGTCCGCCCGGATCTCGCTCTCCAGGTCGGGGTGGGACGTGCTGGTCCTCCCGCCCACCGGAAGGCTACGTGACGCATGGCAGCAACAGAGCAGAGACCTTCGTCCGGCGATCACCGCCTCGTCGCGCTAGGCGCCGTCGGCTTCCTCGCCGCCGCTACCGGGATCGCGTTCGGCCGCGTGTTCGCGGGACACGGCGCGACGTGGAAGCTCCTGGCCGCGGCGCTCGCCTCCGTGGCCGTGGCCGGGCTCCTGGAGCGTCGGAGCCTCCTCGTGGCCACCATCGCCTCCGCCGCCCTCCTGCCGGTGGCCGTGGGGCTGCTGGTCTTCCCCGACGCCACCTGGTACGGGTTGCCCGGACGGGAGGCCGTGACCGCCATCCGGGAGGCACTGGAGCGAGTGGGGGAACAGGCCCGGGTGCAGGTGGCGCCGACGGCGCCGCTCCCGCCGCTCATGCTGGCTGCCGTCACCGCTGTGTGGACCGCGGCCTTCTCCGCGCACGCCTTGGCCGTGCGGGCCGGGAGCCCGCTGCTCGCCGTCCTTCCCCCGGTCGCCCTGGTGGGCTTCGCCGACACCGTGATGGAGGACGGGGCTCGCCCCGGCTACACGGTGATCCTCCTTTCTGCAGTGCTGTTCGTAGTGTTCGCCGATGGGCTCCGCCGGATCCACCAGTGGGGCCCGCTGTGGGGGGCTCGGGGCCGGCGGCTGTTCTCCACCGCCGGCCACGGCGCTCGTCGCGTGGCCTTCACGGCGGTGGCCGTGGCCGTCCTCGCGCCTGGCATCCTGCCGGGGTTCCGCTCGCCCTCCCTGGTGGACTTCTCGAACTCGGGGGCCGGCAGCGTGCGGATCGACCCCTTCGTCTCCATCAAGGCCCAGCTCGAACGGAGGGACCCGATGGACCTGTTCCAGGTGGCCTCGGTGGACGAAGGCGGGACGGCGACGCCCGCGTTCTGGCGCTTGTATGCACTGGATCAGTTCGACGGGTCCACCTGGCGGAGCTCGGACCCCGAAGCCCAGGGTGGGCAAGTGCTGGACACCCCGGCGCGGCTCGCCGGGGCCTTCGCCCCGAGCACGGCCACGGTGGACCAGCGGTACACGATCCTCACCGATCTCGGAGACCGATGGCTGCCCATGGCCTACCCGCCGGAGACCATCGACCTGCCGTTCGGCGAGATCCGGTTCGATCCGGAGCTCACGGCAGCGCTGGCCCTGGACAGCCTGACGGAGGGCCTGGAGTACTCGGTCAGCTCACGGGTGGTCTCCCCCACCCCGACGCAGCTGGACCGGGTGACCATCGAGGCGCCGATCCCGGGCCGATACACCTTCGTCCCCGACGGCGTTCCGCCGCGGGTGAGGGAGATCGCCGAGACATGGACGGCCGACGCTCCGACCGCCTACCGCAAGGTGCTGGCCATCCAGAACCACTTCACCGCGCCCGGCGCCTTCCGGTACTCGCTCGACGTGAGCCCCCGATCCGACACGAACGCCCTGGTCGACTTCCTGACCCGCTCGAAGACGGGGTTCTGCCAGCAGTTCGCCACCGCCATGGCCATCCTGGTCCGCGAGCTCGGGATCCCGGCCCGGGTGGCCGTGGGGTTCCGCCCCGGCTCGGGGTCCCAGGGCGTCTTCACCGTGAGCACGGAGGATGCGCACAGCTGGGTGGAGGTGCTGTTCCCTGGATACGGGTGGCTGGCGTTCGAGCCCACGCCCGGCGGGTGGCAAAACCCGCTGGCCAAGCCGGGCTCGTACATCTCACCTGGGACGGTGGGGAGTTGCCCGCCCGACCTCCCCGGATGTGAGACCGGCGGCGAGACCACCGTCGGCGGCGTGACCACGGGCGGCACCCTGAGCGGGAAGCTCCAGAACGTGGAGGGCCCGTTCCGGGGCCAGGTGCCGGCCCGCCGCGGTCGGGAGAGCGGGTTCACCGTGCCCGACCCGGGTTACGCCGTCCCCTACGGCTTCCTCCTTCTCGTGCTGCTCGGAGTGGGCGCGCTCCTGCTGGTGGCCGTGCCGATCGCGAAGGCCGTGGTGCGAAGAAGGATGGTGCGTCGGGTAAGAGAACCCCGGGAACTGGTCCTCGCCGCGTATCGCGTGTTCGACGGCGAGGCCGCCGATGTGGGGTTGGGGCGGGCAGAGGGCGACACGCTCGCCGAGCATCGCGAACGGCTGTGCGGCACCGTGCGCTTCTCCGACGGGCACCTGGACCGCCTGACGAACGCTGCGGTCCGGGCGGCGTACTCGCGGCGTCCCGTCACTCCGGCCGAGGCCCGGGACGCGGTCCGCGACGCGCGAACGGCCATCCGGGACATCCGAAAGGACGCGAAGCCGGTCCGCCGGATCCTGGGGATCTACCGGCCCGGCGTCTGAGTCCTAGTTACCGGTTTGGGCGTGAGCTGCGGCTTCCCGGAGCGCGCGGATGAACCGGTCTCGGTCCTCATGGAACTGGCCCACCTTGACCTCCACACCCGAGGCGATCTCGTCGATGGCCACGAAAAACGCGAGCTGCCCCTCCCTGAGCGCATCGAGGATCTCTCCGTTTCGCCTGGCTACCTTGAAGATGCTGACGCCGTCGGTGATCAGCTTGACCTCCGACAGGTGCCGGTCTAGGGCGGCCCTCCTGTTCAGGTAGTCCCAGGCCCGCCGGACCCGTTGGAGCGACATCCCGCCGTCGAGGAGGGACTTCACGACCTTCAGTGCGACCAGGTCCCGGAACGAGTACAGGCGGGGGACCCCCGGTCGTCCTCCGGTGCCCTGAACGCCCGGCCGCACCAACCCGATCTGGTCCCAGTACCGGAGTTGGCGTGACGTGCAACCCGTGAACTTCGTGGCCTGATGCGCGGTGAACCCCTCCACAGGACGTGCGCCCCTCCGACGAGCCGTCACCTACGAACACCGGCGGTCCGTCATCCATGTCGAGAGGGAGGCTCGACCTGCATCTGACGGTTCACGCCCCCGGGGGAAGGAGAGGTTGTTGTACGACGATGTGCGGTGTGGGTGCAAGCGCGCTGGACGATCGGGGCGTGACGTGGTCAGTTCGGCAACAATGCGATGGTGTCGGGGGCGGCGGACTACTGAACCGGAGGATCAGAGGGCCCGCGCATCCGCCCGGTGAGACGGGCCAGGAGGGCCGCGATCGAGAACCGCCCGGACTGCTGCATCGCCCGGACCTGGTCCTTCCCTAGCTGCTTGAGGTACCGGTAGATCAGCAGTGCCGCCAGGAGCATCACGCCGAAGCCGGCGATGGCGATCCCGAGTGAAACCGGGAACAACATCAGCATGACGAAGCCGGCCAGGAACGCCAGCGAGGTCCAACGGATGCGCCGGGCGAGATGGGTGTACAGGGAGGTGCGCGATACCGCCTCGACCAGGCGGGGATCCTCCTCCGCCAGTCGTCGCTCGATCTCCTCGAGGATCTGTTGCTCGTGCTCGGAGAGCGGCATCTGCACCTACCCATGCGACGACGACATCATTATAGGAACGACAACCTTCTCGGTTGAAGGGGCATTCCTGTGGCTTTCATCGGCCGTGCGGGGGCGGTCCTTCAGCCCCCGCTCGCTGATTTCCTCCCGTACCGCCTGCTCAGCGGTCCCGTTGCCGGTCCAGGAGTGCGGCGGGGCGGGCCGCGCCACGACCGAACCGCCGCTCGATCCGGTCCACGGCCCGCTCCACGTCGCGCCATCGTTCCCTCCTGAGCAGGGCGAGCTGCTCGGCGCCGGCCGGGATCAGCCCGGTGGCCGCCACTCCCAGGAGGCGGACCCGGCGCCGGTCACCGGGCAGGCCCCGGTACAGCTCGGAAGCCACCTCGTACAGGTCGGCCGCGACGTCGCTCGGGGCCGGGAGCGTCCGGGACCGGGTGAGGGTGGTGAAGTTCGCCAGGCGGATCTTGAGGACCACCGTCCGGGCTCGGTACCCATCCTCCCGGAGGCGCGACGCCACCCGGCGGGACTGGGCCAGCGCCTCCCGCAGGAGGTCCTCCTCGGCGTCCAGGTCGGACTGGAAAGTCTCCTCATGGGAGACGGACTTCGGCGGCTCGTACGGCACCACCTCCCGTTCGTCGATCCCTCGGGCCAGCTCGTGGAGGTCTCGGGCATGTTGCTCGCCGAGGAGCCGGGCCAGCACCGCCGGCGGAGTCCGGGCCAGGTCACCCACGGTCTTCACCCCCAGGCGCGACAGCGTCTCCACGGTCTTCTCCCCAACCCCCCACATGGCCCGGGCGGGCAGCGGGTCGAGGAACGCCGGGGCGTCGACCCGCCGCACCACGACGAGCCCGTCCGGCTTGGCCTGCCGGGAGGCCAGCTTGGCCACCAGCTTGGTGGGAGCCACCCCCACGGAGCAAGTCACGCCGATCTCGGACCGGACCTTTTGGCGGACCCGTTCCGCGACGCCCTCCGACGGGCCGAACAGCAAGACGGCGCCGGAGACGTCGAGGAAGGCCTCGTCCAGGGCGATCGGCTCCACC
>JBOGVI010000263.1:0-2222 GCA_050692695.1 Actinomycetota bacterium | reverse complement strand
CGGTCGAGGCCGCCCGGTCGACGTTTCCCGCGTGGAGCGCGATGTCGGCGGCCGAGCGAGGCCGGCTCCTGATGAGGCTGGCCGACGCGATCGAAGCCCGGGCCGACGAGCTGGCCCGGCTGGAGTCGATGGACAGCGGACATCCCATCCGGGACTCCACCCGGCTCGACGTGCCCCGGACGGCGGCCACGTTCCGGTACTTCGGCGGGATGGCCGACAAGGTGCAGGGAAGCGTCGTCCCGGTCGAGACCGGGTTCCTGAACTACGTGATGCGGCGCCCGGTCGGCGTGGTCGGCCAGATCGTCCCGTGGAACTTCCCCCTCATGTTCACGAGCTGGAAGATGGGGCCCGCCCTGGCCGCGGGGAACACCGTTGTGTACAAGCCCGCCGAGCTCACCCCGCTGTCCTCGCTCCGCATCGCCGAGCTGATGGCGGAGGTGGGGTTCCCGTCCGGCGTGGTGAACATGGTCCCCGGTCCCGGTCACGTGGCCGGGACCCACCTCGCCGAGCACCCCGGGGTCCAGAAGATCGCGTTCACCGGCTCGACGGAGGTGGGCCGCCGGATCGTCCAGGCCTCGGCCGGGAACCTCAAACGCGTCCAGCTCGAGCTGGGCGGCAAGGGCGCCAACATCGTGTTCGACGACGCCGACCTGCCCGCGGCGGTCAACGGCTCCGCATTCGCTATCTTCCACAACCAGGGCCAGGCCTGCATCGCCGGGTCCCGGCTGATCCTGCACGAGAGGGTTGCGGAGGAGTTCGTCGATCGGTTCGTGGCGCTCGCCCGGTCGATCCGGCTGGGCGACCCCCTCGATCCCGCCACGGAGATGGGCCCCCTCACCTCACCCGAGCATCGCGAGCGCGTGCTCGGGTACGTGAAGATCGCCCTCGACGAGGGGGGCGAGGTCCTCACCGGGGGAAAGGCCCCAGACGAACCGAACCTGGCGGCCGGTTGCTACGTCGAGCCCACGGTCGTGCGGGCCAAGGTCACGGACCGGGTCTGTCGGGAGGAGGTGTTCGGGCCGTTCGTCACCGTGACGACCTTCCGCGACGACGCGGAGGCCCTCGAGATCGCGAACGCCACGGACTACGGCCTGGGGGGAGGGCTGTGGACGCGGGACCTCCAACGGGCCCACCGCGTGGCGCGGGAGATGCGGAGCGGGATGGTGTGGATCAACTGCTACAAGCGGGTCAACCCCGGGTCCCCCTTCGGCGGCGTCCGCTCCTCCGGATACGGCCGGGAGATGGGGTTCGAGGCGATGCAGGAGTACACGGAGGCGGGGTCGGTGTGGGTGAACGTGGACGCCGACCTGCCTCCCTGGTACGAGCGGAGCTGAGGGGAGGCGAGCATGGCCATCACCGAGCGGACCATGACGGACGAGCAGCGAAAGTCGGTGGCCTTGGAGTACCTCAAGGCCTTCGACAAGGGCGGCGTGACGTCCACGGGCGGGAGCATCCTCGACCTGTTCGCCGACGACGCGCAGGTGTACTTCCCCAAGTGGGGACTGGCCACGGGGAAGGAGCAGATCGGACGGCTCTTCGGCGACGTGGGGGGGACTATCAAGTCCATCGCCCACGACTACGCCACTTTCAACTGGGTCATGACCGGGACCGACACGTTCGGGTGCGAGGGGACCAGCTCCGGAGAGCATCGGGACGGGTCGTGGCGGGCCGGGGTGACCCACGCCGGCCGGTGGTGCGACGTCTTCGAGGTCCGAGACTTCAAGATCCAGCGCTGCTTCATCTATCTGGATCCCGACTACGCCGGACTGGACACCGAGCGGTACCCGTGGCTCGGCCAGAGCGGCCGAGACCCCTCGGCGCCGCTCGGATGAGGGCCTTCACGTTCGACGCGCTGCCCGGCCGAGTGGTGTTCGGCGTCGGCAGCGTGGAGCGCTTGCCCGACGAGGTCGACCGGCTGGGCGCGGATCGGATCCTCCTGGTCGTCGACCCGGCGAACAGGGAGCGGGGCGAGGCCCTTCGCGAACGGCTGGGCGAGCGGTGCTCGGGGGTCTTCACCGACGTGCAGCCTCACGTGCCCATCGAGGCGGCGAGGCATGCCCGAGACGCGGCACGGGAGAGCGGAGCCGACTGCGTGGTCACGCTGGGCGGAGGCTCCACCACGGGGTTCGGGAAGGCGATCGCGCTGGAGTCGGACATCTCGACCGTCGCCATCCCGACCACCTACGCGGGATCGGAGATGACGCCGATCTACGGCCTGACCT
>JBOGVI010000262.1:0-1607 GCA_050692695.1 Actinomycetota bacterium | reverse complement strand
GTGGGACTCACGCTGGTGCGAACAGAGTCACCCAACGACGCCCCCGCGTTCCTCGGTGCGCTGGCGGGTGTCGTGCGCCGGCACCTCGAGGAATCGGGAAGCGCAGACGACAGCTCGCCGGCCTGCTAGCGAACGGCCAGCTCGTCCAGCTTCGTGGCGAGCTCGGGGTCGGTCGGCTCGACGAGCACCGAGCCGTCCGGCATCACGATCACCGGGATCTTCGTTGATCCACCGATCCGGCGGGCGTCCTCGCGGGCATCCGCGTCGTGCTCGACGTCGACGTACCGGTAGGCGACACCGCGTCCGTCCAGCAGGCGTTGGGCACGCCGGCAGTCGCCGCACCAGTCGGCTCCGTACATCACGATCTCGTCTGCCATCGCTCTTACCTTTCCCGTCACCCAGCCCGGCGGAACGCGGCCAGGTAGGCTGGGTGCACCCTCACAGTGTTCCACAGCGCGCGCGGAACGTGGGGGGCGTACGACTGCTCGATCAGACGGAACCCCTCCGATCGGAACAGCCCGACGACCTCGTCCCCGGAGGGCCGGAAGACATGGGTGGGGTCCTTCGCATAGGTGAAGCGATAGATGGCTCGGTTGAGCAGGTTGTTCACCGTCGGCAGGTGCACCACGCACAACCCGCCGGGGGCCAAGGCCCGCCCGATGTTCGCCACACCGGCCCCTGGATCGTGGAGATGCTCGATCACGTTCACCGCCAGGATCACCCGGAACGAGCGACGGAAGGGGATGCCCCCCTCGACGTTCGCCTCTACCACGGTGGCGCCGTCCAGGCGAGTCCTCGTCTCCCGCACGGCGTGGGCCGACAGGTCGATCCCGTAGAGGGCGAACCGCCCGTGGAACCGCTCCAGCAGGTAGCCGAACCCGCAGCCCACGTCGAGGAGCGCGTCGTCGCCGCTCGGAGGAGGGGCATACCGTCGGACCAGATCCACCACCCGCGCGTCCCGCTTCCGGTCCGCCCACGTCTGGCGGGGGCTGGCCCCGTAGAGGGTGGTGAAATATTCGGCGTCGTAGGCGTCGCGGTCGGCCATCGGCGCTCCCGAGGCCCTGCCCGCCTTACCGGTGGGCCTCCTCTTTCTCCCGCTTAGCCTCCTCCACGACCTTGTCGGCCAGGTGGCTGGGGACCTCCTCGTAGTGGGAGAAGCCCATGGTGAAGACGCCGCGTCCACCGGTGATCGACCGCAAGTCGATCGCGTAACGCGTCATCTCGGCCTGCGGGACCTGGGCGTGGACCCTTGTCTTACCCGTGCCCGTCTGTTCCATCCCCAAGACCTTCCCCCGCTTCGAATTCAGGTCCCCCATGATGTCCCCGGTCATCGACTCGGGGACGACGATCTCGACGTCGACGATCGGTTCCAGGAGGACCACGCCGGCCTTCTGCGCCGCTTCCCTGAACCCCATCGACCCTGCGATCTGGAACGACATGTCGGATGAGTCCACGGGGTGGTGCTTCCCGTCGAACAGGGTGACCCGCGCGTCCACCATCGGGTGGCCGGTCAGCACCCCTTCCTGCATCGCCTTCACCACCCCTTTCTCCACCGAGGAGATGAACTGATTCGGGACCACCCCGCCGACGATCTTGTTGACGAACTC
>JBOGVI010000261.1:0-1729 GCA_050692695.1 Actinomycetota bacterium | reverse complement strand
CAAGCTCGGTCACCAGGTCGCGTTGCTTGGCGAGGATACTTCGACTCCTCCCGCTGGGGTCGAGTTTCACGGGATTGGCACCTACTGGCACCAGGAACGTACGGTGACGACGGTCTGGCGCCATCTGGCCACTCGCGGTCACCACTACGATGCAATCCACAACCACGGGCGACTGCTGTTTCATCTGCCCCGCATGTGGAGCAAGGTGCCGAAGGTGCATACGTTTCACTTCGGCGAGCTCCAGGTCGGACAGGTCCGCAGATTCCTGTCCCTCCGTCCCCGCAACAGCGTGTTTGCGCCCTGCGGCGCGTGGATCGCCGAAAAATATCGCGCGCTGGGCGGCGAGTGGCATCCCGTTCATAACGGGCTACCGCTCGACCAGTATGTGCCCGGTTACGACATTGCGGGGGATGCCCCCCTCGTGAGCATCGGTCGCATGGATCCGCGGAAGGGCGCTCCCCAGGCGATCGAGATCGCGAAGCGTACAGGCCGAAGGCTCGTCATCGCCGGGGTGATCGGGGATCAGCCGCACGAAAAGGAGTGGTTCGAGCGGAACGTCCGGCGCCATTGTGACGGCAGGCAGATCGAGTTCGTCGGGCCCGTAAACGATGCGCAGAAGCAGGATCTGTTGAGCCAGGCCGCGGCCCTGTTACTTCCGATTCAAGGCTCGGAAGCCTTTACCGTCGTGATGCTCGAAGCCCTCGCCTGCGGATGTCCGGTGCTGGGGTTCGACAAATACTGCATCCCGGAGCTGGTGCGCGACGGCTACAACGGGTTCCTCGCCAAGGACGTCGACGAAATGGCAGCCCAAGTCTTCCGCCTCGGCGAGATCGACCGCCGTCGCTGCCGCCGGGATTTCGAAGACCGCTTTGGCGCGGCCGTCATGGCCCGGAACTATGTGGCGCTCTATGAGGGACGGCGACCCGCCGCCTGACGCGCTGAGGGAACTGGTCTTTGCCATCCGTCGGTGCATTGCCTTCCTGACCGTGCCCTACTTTCGGCTGGAGCTGCCCGGCTGGGAGCGTCTCTCGTCTCTCGTGGGATTGCCCATCTCCAACCGGGCGCTCTGGGCGCGCGCCGCGCCCCGCACCGTACGCGGCAAGCTGCACGGCTTTCGGATGCGCCTGCGCATGCAGGATTGGTCCGAGCGCCTCACGTATTTCCTGGGGCGTTACTACGAGCTTCCGCTCGAGCGGCTGTTACAGTCCCTCCTCGAGCGGGGTGAGACCTTCATCGACGTTGGTGGAAACATCGGCATGATCACGCTCACGGCGGCGTCTCGTGTGGGCGAGGAAGGCACCATCCACACCTTCGAGCCCAACCCTGAAATGGTCGGGCGTATTCGGGAGACGGTGGCTCTGAACCGCTTGACCAACGTGTCGATCTACCCGATCGGGTTGTCCGATGCCGAAGCGGACCTGGTCTTGACGACGGTGTCAGAGTCGGGTGGGTGGGGGACGTTCGCCCCGGTCACTGAAAGAGTGCCTTCGCTCACGTATGGGGCGGTGATGGCCCGGGTCGCCCGTGCCGATGAGGCGCTTGTGGGCAAGACCGAGGGCCCCCTCGTGGTCAAGATCGACGTCGAAGGGTTCGAGTGTCGAGTATTGCGCGGTATGTCACGGCTCATCGACCGGCTGCGGCCCGCGATCATCACGGAGGTGGAGTCGCAGTTGCTACAGTCAGCCGCCTCCAGCGTGAATGAACTGTTCGAAATGATGCGGGCATGGGG
>JBOGVI010000260.1:0-4291 GCA_050692695.1 Actinomycetota bacterium | reverse complement strand
TAAAAGGTACCCCGGGGATAACAGGCTGATCGCTCCCAAGAGTCCATATCGACGGAGCGGTTTGGCACCTCGATGTCGGCTCGTCTCATCCTGGGGCTGGAGCAGGTCCCAAGGGTCGGGCTGTTCGCCCGTTAAAGAGGCACGCGAGCTGGGTTTAGAACGTAGGTCACTGCGTCTCCGCGGAGCAATCCGCGGATGCCCACCGGCTCATATCGGTGGAACCCCGACCGTCATCACCGAACGGTACGGTCGGGGCAATACCGAGGGAAGGCCGGCACATGCGAGCGGTCGAAGCGTCGTACCTCGCGGGATTCCTGGACGGAGATGGAAGCATCCACTTCCAACTCGTCCGGCAGACCGGCTATCGCTTCGGGTACTACATCCGAGCGAGCCTCTCGCTCTCGCAGAGCACTCCGTTCCCCAGAAGGGCTCGAGCGGATCCGCTCGATCCTCGGGGCTGGGTATCTGCGAGATCGAGGAACCGGCATGAGTGATCTTGTGATCACCAGCCGGCCGGTACTGATCGCGATCCTCACTCAGGTCGAACCGTACGTGATCTTCAAGCGTCGCCACGTCAGGCGTGCGCTCGAGATCCTCCGACGGATTCGGCCGAGAATGGAGCCCGGTGAATTCCTCGAGATCGCACGCGAAGTCGATCGTTTCGCGACCCTAAACTATTCGAAGTCGAAGCGGATTTCCGCCGTAGATGTCGAGCAGCATCTGCGTAGCAAGGGTGTGCCGTGCCCCCGTAACGACTCTCTCGTCCGCTCGACGAGAGGATGAGGTCTCCTCGCATTGGCGAAATCAAAGACCTCATAACACGCCGGCCCCTGCAAACAGGGTGAAGGTATAGTCTGTGCCCGCAGCAATGCGGGACCAACATGCGTGAGACAGTTCGGTCCCTATCCGTCGTGGGCGTAGGAGACTTGCGGGGAGCTGCCCCTAGTACGAGAGGACCGGGGCGGACGGACCTCTGGTGTGCCAGTTGTCGCGCCAGCGGCACGGCTGGTTAGCCACGTCCGGCAGAGATAAGCGCTGAAAGCATCTAAGTGCGAAGCTCGCCTCAAGATGAGGTCTCCCACGGGGTTGACCCGGTAAGGCCCCTCGTAGACTACGAGGTCGATAGGCCGGAGGTGTAAGCACGGCAACGTGTTGAGCCGACCGGTACTAATAGGCCGAGGACTTGGCTTTTGCTCGCGCTCGCCATCGTGTTCCGAGCTCTGCTCGGAGCTCGCACCCTCCAGGTGTCGGATCCTTCGTGGGTCCGAGACCGGGTTTCGGTGGCCAAGGCGGAGGGGAAACACCCGGTCCCATCCCGAACCCGGAAGTTAAGCCCTCCCGCGCCGATGGTACTGCCCGGGCGACTGGGTGGGAGAGTAGGTCGCTGCCGGAACACCTTACGAGAGAGTCGCCTTCGGGCGGCTCTTTCGTTCTCACCGCTCTCTCGTTGGCCGACGGGTACGCTAGGTGCGCCATGCCCAAGGCCCTTCGTCCCCGTCCCGCCGGCCGGCGCCGCATGGCGCCTTCGCCGGTGCAGCGCACGCTGCCGCGTGACATCGTGGCCGAACTCAACCGGACGGCGAGGGCTGGGAAGCAGCACGCCTCGATCGCCCGCCTAGAGCGCGCCGTCGAGCTGCTGGAGCGGGACGACGCCAAGGGCGCGTCGAGCGAGGCGGCCAAGGCGAAGGAGCTCGCGCCACGATCGGCCGCGGTGCGGGAGGTCCTGGGTCTCGCCTTGTACCGGCAGCAGCGGTGGCGCGAGGCCCTCGCGGAGATGCAGGCGTACCGTCGGATGTCGGGCCGCGCGGACCAGAACCACATCATCGCCGATTGCGAGCGAGGCCTTGGCCGGCCCGATCGAGCGGTCTCGCTGGCGGAGGAGGCCCTGGCGGCACGGGGCGTCCCCCTCGAGGCGAAGGCGGAGGCGGTGATCGTGGCGGCATCCGCGCTGGCCGACATGGGCCGGTTCGATCAGGCCCTGGCGCTTTTGCGACGGGTACGGACCCGCGACGACGTGGCCCGGCCCGACGTGCTCCGGGTGTGGTACGTCATCGCGGACATCCTGGAGCGCTCGGGGCGTCCCCAGGAGGCAGAGAGGATGTTCCGCAAGATCATGCGGCACGACCCGGCCGCGTACGACGTGGCCGAGCGCCTGGCTCAGCTGGGCTGAACCGGTCGCATCCCTTCCTCCTCGGCCTCTCGCTCCCTCCGCTTCTTCCAATATCGGATCAGGCCCATCGCGTTGATCCGGATACTGGACAGTAGCTCGAGCCGCTGCTCGAGCCGGTCCACATCGAGCGTGCTCTCCGCGCCGGTCTCGATGTCGCGCGCGCTTTCCTTCACGAGCCGTTCGACGACCTCCTCCAGGTCCTCGGTGGTCTCGAGGGCGTCCCGCACGGCCTCGGCCCATCCAAGGACTCGCCGCTCGGCCAGATCGCAGGTCCGGTCGACCTCCTCGATCGGACCGAAGTGGGCGAACAACAGCACGGAGCGAGCTCGCGAACGGATCCGCTCGATACTATCGATCGCGAGGTCGACGTCGAAGTCCGGGGGCGGCGTGGCCGGCCGGAGCACCGGGATATCCGGGACGTGGATCCCCAGCGCGTCGCCGGTGAACACGGCGCCGGTCTCGGAGTCCACTACCGCGACATGGTGGGAGGCGTGCCCCGGTGTGTACAGCACGTCGAGATCCCTGCCCCGCAGCGCGATCCGGTCGCCGTCGGCCACGCGCCGGAGTCGCTCGGCAGGGACAGGATCGACCGGCCCGAACAACTGGTCCATGCGCTCATCGCCGTAGATCCGCCTCGCGCTGGCCACCAGCCTGGTGGGGTCGGCGAGGTGCGGCGCGCCGCGTTCGTGGACCCACACCGTGGCCCGGGGGAAACGGGGAGCCAGGCGGCCCACGCCGCCGGCGTGGTCCAGATGGATGTGCGTGACCACGATGTTGGCCAAGTCGTCGGGCCCCACGCCGAGGGCCGCCAGGCCCGCCGTCACCGGCTCCACAGAGGTGGTGGGACCGGTCTCGACCAGGGTGGGCTCCTCGTCCTGGAGGAGATAGGCGGCGGTGTAGCGCTCCCGGCCCGCCATGAATGTATCGATCGCCGTGATGCCCGGGGCGACCTCGAACGTCACCGTCCGCATGGGGGGAGTCTATCGGCGTCGCCGCGACGGTCGGATCGACGTGTCGGTGGCTCCTGCTACGGTCGCCGCCGGAAAGGAGGGGAGTCGAATGGTGACGGTGAACGTCGTCGTGCTAGCCGGCACGGTTGCGGCCGACCCGGTGGAGCGTCAGATGCCGTCGGGCGACCAGATCACCGAGCTTCGGCTCTCCGTTCCGGAGGCCGGAAAGCGCCTCCTCCCCCTCCCGGTCGCGGCCTGGCACAAGATCGTGGGCAAGCGGGCGGTGAAGGATCTCGCCAAGGGCGACGAGGTCCTGGTGTACGGCCAGCTGGCCAGGCGGTTCTACCGGAGCGGAGCCGGGGCTCGAAGCCTCACGGAGGTCGTGGCCACGGGGATCAAGAAACTCGATCCCGTGGAGGAGGAGTGACCCCCGAGTCCAGCGAGCGGATCACCATGCCGGTGCGCGGCTTGGGCCAGAAGTAGGTCGACTTCTGGGGCAGCCGCCCACCTCGGTCGATGACCGAACGGATTCGGCTCGCCGTCGTGGCGGGGAGGAAGAATGCGGCCGCGGCCAGCCCCTTTCGCACGGCTTCCTCCGCCTCCACGGCGTCCGGGGTGAATCGGAGGTCTCCGTCCCGTCCCTCGAGGATGATGCGGTGGAGGGCGCTGACCGTGGGCGGCTCTCCCTCGAGCTTCCCCACGCGGTGGACGATCTCGCCCTCCTCCCGAGCCGCTATGCCGAACTCGAGCCGGTCGTCGGCCACCTCGTCCAGGACCTTCTGGAGATCGCGCACCCTCGACCCATCCACGTGCGGGGCGCCGGAGATCAGGATGCGGTGGAAGGGGAGCACCGGGGGGTCCTCGGTGGACGTATCCATCAGGAGCATCATGACCCGGTCCCATGGCCCGGGGCCGTGGAGGGCCCGCATCTCGTCCCGGAACTTCAGGGCCATCTCGTACCGGTGGTGGCCGTCAGCGATCATCAGGGTCTCGCCGGCCAGCCAGTCCCGGACGCCGGTGTCCTCGTCCGCGACCCACATCCGATGTTCCACCCCCTCCTCGTCCGCGGCCTGGGCTGCCGGTTCGGTCCTCGACATCCGCGCCAAGAGCTCGGAGAGAGGCGGGCAGGGCCCGGAGAAAAGGGCATGGATGCTGGACAAGTTGGCGCGGA
>JBOGVI010000259.1:0-3369 GCA_050692695.1 Actinomycetota bacterium | reverse complement strand
CCGGGGCGCTGGCGGACTTGCGTGAGAATCCACTCGTGCACCTCTGCCCGAGTCTTCACCTCCGCCATAGCTCCCTCCCCGAAGACGCCACCCTGGCAAAGTTACCGCCACCTGCACCGGAGATCTTGCAGCCACAGTGATCACACACGGGGGCGAGCTTCTGAATTGCGCACTCAAAGCTGTCGAAGACGTGGTGAATGCGGGCGCTAGACTAGCGTCTGGTTCGCCTTGACATGCTGAGGCTTCTTGTCGTACTTAACCTGAGCGATGCTGCCGTACGCTTCCGCTGTGACCGTCGGGAGGGCAAGAGCCTGCCTCTGTAGCGGGGCCCCGTTGTCGGGGCCCGGAGCGGGCGTGGGTTTCGCTTAGCGCAATCGGCTTCACGAGTCTCGCGACCGGCCGCGGCCCCGGCTATGGGGGCTGCGGCCGGTTGTCGTTTCCGTAGCGAAAAACCACGGTGGGATTTAGCAAGGAGGGAACGATGCCGCAGACTGTGGCGCCGGTAACCGATATCGACGCGCGGGGCTACGCGCGTCCCGATGTATTGGTTTCTACCCAATGGGTGGCCGATCACCTCAACGACCCCAACGTCCGCGTCGTCGAGTCGGACGAGGATATCCTGCTGTACGAGACCGGGCACATCCCCGGGGCGGTCAAGATCGACTGGGTGGCCGACCTCAACGATCCGTTGATCCGCGACTATATCGACCGCGCCAGATTCGAGCAGCTGCTGCGGTCGAAGGGGATCAACAACGACACGACGATCGTCTTCTACGGCGACAAGAACAACTGGTGGGCGACCTACGCCTTCTGGGTGTTCCGGCTGTTCGGCGTGGAGGACCTCCGCATCATGGACGGCGGCCGACTCCGCTGGGCGGAGGAAGGCCGCCAGCTCGTGACGGACGTGCCGCGCTACCTCGAGGGTAACCTCACCGGGAAGGACCGCGACGACACCCGCATCCGCACGTTTCGCGAGCAGGTGCTGGAGCACGTCAAGAGCGGCAAACCGCTGGTGGACGTGCGCAGCCCCGAGGAATATCGCGGCGAGCGGCTCCACATGCCCGAGTACCCCAATGAGGGCGCGCTGCGCGGCGGCCACATCCCGGGGGCGAAGAGCATCCCGTGGGGACGGGCCATCACCCAGGAGACGCATACCTTCCGGCCAGCCGATGAGCTGCGGACCATCTACGAGGAGGAAAACGGGCTCAAGCCGGAGGACGTCGTCGTCGTCTACTGCCGGATCGGGGAGCGGTCGTCGCATACGTGGTTCGCCCTGACGTACCTCCTCGGCTTCGAGAACGTCCGCAACTACGACGGGTCGTGGACCGAGTGGGGCAACCTGGTGAAGGCGTCGATCGAGAAGCCGTAGTGGAGCGCGAGGCACGCATCGCCTGGCTGGTGGACCACTACCGCCGGCCGCGCCACCGGGGGCCGCTGCCGGACGCGGACGCCCGGCTCCCGGGCGGCAACCCAGGGTGCGGGGATGTCATTACGCTGTACCTCAAGGCGGAGCGCAGCGAGGACCGCGTGGCGGCCGTCAGTTTCGAGGGGGTGGGCTGTACGCTGAGCCAGGCGGCCGCGTCGATCCTCGCCGAGCGCACCAACCGGCGCAAGCCGACGTTCGAGGAGGTCCTGGCCTTTTCCTATGAGGAAGTGATGGACCTTCTCGGGCGTGACATCGCAGCGTCCCGCCCCCGGTGCGCGACGCTCGCCCTCGGCACGCTCAAGGCGGCGGTGAAGACCGTCGAGATGAACCGGAAGCTTCGCGCAGCCGGCCACACGGATGCGGAGATCCGGGAGCTCCGTCGCGCGGTCGCGGCGCAGGCGGAGGAAACGGGTCTCGTGCTCGGCGAAGGAGCGGAGCAGGCGGCGCTCGCCGGTGCAGCGCCGCTTCCGGACATCCTCGTAGGGTCCTAGGAGGCGGGCGGGGCGAGTTCGCATCACCACGAGGAGGGTACGATGAGTGCCGAACAGAAGACCTTGCTGACGACTGCCTTAGAGGCGCTGGGACCCGAGCGCGTGATGCGCGGCCTCGAGGCGACCGGGCATACCTGGAACGACTGCTTCCTGGCGATCGCCATCTACGGCGAGCCCGCCGCGTTGGCGCGCCAGCTTGAGAAGCGGTGGCGAAGGGAGTACTTCGTCGGCACCCTCCTCGGCGTCCGGGTGCAGGTGGTGAACGAGGTCGTCAGGGCCTGGGACCACGAGGAGGGCACGTTCCGGGCGCTAGCCGCCGAGTGGCTGGAGCTGAACCGCGCGGCGGCGCCGACCGGGCCGGTGGTCGGCGCGTGACCAACGCCACCCGGCCATGGCTATGGCTTGGCTGTTGTTGTCTGCGGTCTTAGTAACGTGCGAGAGTAGGCTGAAGACCAAACCGGGGGGACCTATGGAAGCCCGCGTCACGTCGCAGTCGCAGCCTTTTAGGCTCATGGAGAGGATGGAAGAGGCCAAGATATTTCACGGCCAGGAGGTCAGGGCGGATCTGCCGAATGTCAGGGTTACCGCGCTTGCGGGAGGCAGGGACGGTCAGGCCCTCTTTTGCAACATGGGCCCGATTCGGGTCAGGGAGATTGTGAATCGGGGAGATGATGGCCCACTGCCGACCAACATCACTGTAGAGGGCCTTGAGGTTTCCACTTCGGGAACCTACGACATTCTCAACGCCCTTGTCTCTTCGAACGGTGATCTCCGTCTCGTTGTGGACGACAAGGCGAGGGTTGTGCCCACGGTCAAGGTAATCGGCGCGGCCCTCGTTTAGGGCGGCACCTGGTTCGGACTTCGAACGGCTCGCGCACTGGGTGGCAGGCATCGTGCTCACCCTTTGCCCCGCAACTCGCGAGAGCGGTGGCGGCCTTGACTGGAATGGGCGGCCGTCTGGTTCATGGTCTCGCGTCGTCGCCCGCCATCCCCGGACCGGAGGCTCGCGACGGCATGTCTTCCGGAGACAGTTGATGACGTACGTGATCGCCGAGCCGTGCATCAACGTGAAGGATCGCTCCTGCGTGGACGTGTGTCCCGTGGACTGCATCTACGAGGGGGAGGACCAGCTCTACATCCACCCCGACGAGTGCATCGACTGCGGCGCGTGCGAGCCGGAGTGCCCGGTGACGGCGATTTTCCCGGAGGAAGACGTGCCGCCGCAATGGAAGTCGTTCATCGCGAAGAATCGGGACGTGTTCCAAGGCGACCATCCGCCGGGAAAGCCGGCAGCGGAACGGGGCATGAAGTAAAGCAGCCGTCTTGTGACCGGCCCCAGAGATACAGTCGTGGAGTACCGCGTCGAGCAGCACGCTGCTAAGTTGGGGGAGCGACTGGACCGGATCTGGGGCCTACGGCAAACAAACTGGCAAGCAGAGTTCCAGTCCAGAA
>JBOGVI010000258.1:0-6564 GCA_050692695.1 Actinomycetota bacterium | reverse complement strand
GCGCACGCTCTATCGGGCGTCACTCGTGCACACCCTGTCGTACCCGCCGAGGGGGGAGTGGATCCTCGTCGACGGACGCCACGTGCAGCGAGTGGGCTCGGGTGAGCCGCCCGAGGCCGACAGGATTGTCGAGCTCCCCGGCGCCACGATCATCCCCGGCTTCATCGACGCTCACGTCCACATCACCGGCACCGGGATCCACCACCAGGCCCCGGAGGTCGCACGGGCCCGATCCGCCCAGGAGCTCGTTGAGACCCTCCGGAAGGTGGCCCAGGACCGCGACGGCCCCATCCTTGTCCACGGGTACGACGAGTCGAAGTGGGACCGCCGCGAGCCTCCCAGCATCGCAGACCTCGACGCCGTAACCAACCACCCGCTCGCCGTGGTCCGCGTGGACGGGCATCTCACGCTGGCCAACACCCGCGCCCTGGATGATTCGGGCGTCATCGGCGAGGACGGCGTGGAGCGAGGGGCCGAGGGCCGGCCCACGGGCAGGCTCAGGCGTGAGGCCAACGCTCGCCTCCGCCACTGGTTCCAGCAGCACCTGACGGATCACGACATCGAGGAGCTCCAGCTCGAAGCGGCCAGCCTGGCGGTGTACCACGGGGTGACGTGCATCCACGAGATGTCGATGCCGCAGGAGCGCGGGATGCGCGACCTCGAGATCCTGCTCGAGCACCGGGCCCGACTACCCCTCGACGTCGTCACGTACGTCGCCACCACGGACGTGGGGCGGGTCATGGACCTCGGGATTCGGCGGATCGGCGGTGACCTCCCCGTGGATGGGTCCGTGGGCGCTCGCACCGCGTGGGTGTCGGAGCCGTTCCGGGACGAACAGGGGAGCGGGGTGGGCTACTTCGAGGACGACGAGCTCGCCGAGTTCTTCCACGATGCGCACCTCGCCGGACTCCAGGTCGGGGTCCACGCCATCGGCGACGCCGCCATCGACCAGGTCGTGCGGACCTGGGAGCGGGTGTACCAGAGCCTGGACAGCCGGGAGCGACGGCACTTCCGGGCCCGCCGCCACCGAATCGAGCACTTCGAGATGGCGGCGCCCTCGCTGGTGGAGCGGGCCGCGGCCCTCGGGTTGGCCATCTCGGTGCAGCCGACCTTCGACGCGGAGTGGGGGAGTCCGGGCGGGCTGTACGACCAGGGACTGGGTTGGGAGCGAGCCGAACGGATGAACCCGTTCCGCAGCCTGGTCCAGCGAGGGATGGAGATGGGCGCCGGGTCCGACTCGCCCATCACCACGATCGACCCAATGGCCGGCATCGCAGCCTTCGAAGCGCATCACGACCTCGCCCAGCGCCTGCTCCGGGACGAAGCGATTCGCGCCTACACGGTTGGGAGCGCCCGCCTGGCGCACCAGGAGGACAAGAAGGGGAGCTTGGCGCCCGGGAGGCACGCAGACTTCGCCGCGTACGACGTCGACCCGGTGGCCGTGGAGTCGGTTGCGGGGGCCCGGCCGGTCCTCACGGTTTCGCTCGGCCGCGATGTGTACGCGGCCTGACCGCCGGCGGAACCGCCGGCGGCCAGCACGTTTGACACCCGTCGGCCGGCGAACCTACAGTACCGACGCGCCCCGCTTCGGCGGGGGCGAGCGAGGACCCAAGAGGCTGAGTAGAGAACGCGGCGCCCCGGCGCCGTGGCCCCAAAGGTCTCTTGGGTCCTTGTTCTTTCTTGCCCCTCTCCAAAACCCAGGGAACAAGTGTGGCGCCTTCCGCGTTTAGCCGGCGGAAGAGCCTTGCCGCGTTGCAGGGCGGCAGTACAATCCCCCGGCTGGAAGAGGGACCCATGGAAGACATCGAAGAGAACGTGGAAGAAGAGGAGCTGGACGAGGACTCCGAGGAGCCCGAGCACCTGGGCGAGGAGGCCCCGGCCCCCGCCGCTGCGGCGCCGGGGGATGGGGAGGACGTGGAGTCCATCGAAGACCTCCTGGTGAAGAAGGAGGCCCGGGAGGAGGAGGAGGACGACTCCATCCTCAGCATGACCCGCGAGGAGCGCCTGGAGCCGCTGGCGGTGAAGGTGGTGCCGCCGCAGCCCACCGAGTTCATATGCAAGAAGTGCTATCTCGTGAAGCACCGCAGCCAGCTGAAGGACAAGGCCAAGATGCTCTGCCGAGACTGCGCCTGAACCCGTCCCGGCTGCGCCTCCCGTTCGCCGTTTGCATTGCCGCCCTCTCCGGGATCCTGCTTTCCCTGTCGCTTCCGCCCGCGGACCTCGGTCCGGTCGCCTTCTTCGCGCCGGCGCCACTCCTGTGGCTGGTCCGCGAGGGCGGCTCCCGGCGGGGCCTGCTGCTCGGCTTCGTCTTCGGCCTGGCGTATTTCGGGGCGGTGCTGTACTGGATCCTGCTGTTCGGTGAGCTCGCCTGGGGCGCCCTGACCGTCGTGCTCGCAGCCTACGCGGGAGCGTTCGGGTTGGTGGCGCCCATGCTGTGGCGGGGGGAGCGGCCGGTCCGGTCCATGGTGGCCCTGGCAGCCCTGTGGACGATCCTTGAATGGGTCCGCGGCATGTGGCCGGTCGGCGGGTTCACCTGGGGGCAGCTCGGCTCGACCCAAACCGGCAACCGGTTCCTCCTTCCCCTGGCGTCCGTAGCGGGGGTGTGGGGCCTCTCGTTCGTCGTGCTTCTGGTCGTCGGGCTCCTGGTGGTGGCCGCGGAACGATCCCGAACCCGGCCCGCCTCCGCGGTGACACTGGTGGCTGCGTCGCTCGGGTTGGTGCTCGGACCGGCCCTTATCCCGATCCCACGGCCGGACGGGCCGAGCCTCGACGTGGCGGCCATCCAGGTCGACGTGCGGGAGGCGAGAGGACTGGACCCCCTGGCGGAGGACCGGAGGGTGGCGGAGATGAACATCGCCCTCCACGAGCGGCTCGTTGGGGATCCGCCGGACCTCGCCGTGTGGGGGGAGAGCTCGCTCGACCCCGGGGCGAACCTCCCGGACTTCCGCCCTCTGGTGCAGAACGCCATCCGCGACGTGGGAGCGCCCACCCTGGCCGGAGCGGTGGTGCGGACCCTCGGCGGGCGCTACAACAACGAGGGGCTCCTGTTCGACGGCGACGGGCGGATCGTCGGTGAGTACCGGAAGGTCCACCTCGTTCCGTTCGGCGAGTACGTCCCGTTCCGGGGGGCCCTCGACTGGATCACTGCGCTGCAACAGATCCCGTACGACGTGACGCCGGGGGACCGGGCTCAAACACTCTCGTTCCACGGCGTGACCTTCGGCGACGTGATCTGCTTCGAGAACAGCTTCCCGTCGATGGACCGCGGGCTCGTGGCGGCGGGCGCCGAGTTCCTGGTAGTGACGACGAACAACGCGTCCTACGGTTTCACCGCGGCCTCGCGCCAGCACCTGGTGATGAGCCGGCTGCGGGCGGTGGAGAACGGGCGGTGGGTCGTGCACGCTGCGGTGTCGGGGATCAGCGCTTTCGTCGACCCGGAAGGCCGGGTGGTCGCCCGGACCGGGCTGTTCGAGCCGGCGATCCTCCGTCACGACATCCAGATCTCCAACCGCAAGACCCTGTACACCCGGCTGGGGGACTGGGTGCCCTGGACAGCCATGGTGCTCGCCGCCGGCTGGCTCGTGGTGCCCCGGGGGAGGCGATCCCCCGACCGAGCCCCGGGTCCGGTGCCTGACCGGCCCCGGGTCCTGGTGGTTCTCCCCACCTACAACGAGCGGCACACCATCGAGACGGTGCTGCGGGGGCTGCTGGCCCTGCCCGAGGGCGTCGACGTGTTAGTGGTGGACGACGCCTCGCCGGACGGTACGGGCGCGGCGGTGCGGGCCATCGCCGGTCACGAGCCCCGGGTTCGCCTGGTGGAGCGGCCGGGCAAGGGCGGGTTGGCCAGCGCGTACCTGGCCGGGTTCCGGACGGGCATCGAGGAGGGCTTCGACCTGATGGTGGAGATGGACTCGGACCTCTCCCACCGGCCCGACGAGCTGCCGAGGCTGCTGGAGGGGGCCCGCCAACACCACCTCACCATCGGCAGCCGGTATGTCCCGGGAGGATCCGTGACGAACTGGAGCCGGGCCCGTCTGGCCCTGTCGAAGGCGGGGAATCTCTACGCGAGGGCCCTCCTGGCCATCCCCGTCCACGACGCCACCAGCGGCTTCCGGGTGTTTCGAAAGGACGTCATCGCCGCCGTCCTTCCCCAGGCCATCCGGTCCGACGGCTACGGGTTCCAGATCGAGCTGGTCCTCCGGGCCTGGCACGCCGGCTTCGCCGTCGGCGAGGTCCCCATAACCTTTCACGAACGCGAGCACGGCCGCTCAAAGATCTCCCGCCGGATCGTGCTCGAGGCGTTATGGCTGGTGGTGGTGTGGGGGCTCCGGCTGCGCCTGGGCCGGGATCCCTTTCCTGGTCGGCCCGATCGCCGATAATGGACATTATGTCCCCTTGCACGTCCGCAGCCATGCTGCGGGCGCTGGCCTGTACGGATCGCCTCCCTCTCCTTCGCTGCGAAGCCCGCCCCGGAAGACGGCGCGGAGGTCATCACCGGGACGGATCCGGTCGGGCGGGCCGGCATGGTCCTGCTGCTCCTCGCTGGCTGCTGGCTCCTGCGACTCATCCGCAGCGTCTCCGAGAGAGCTCGACCGCCGAGCCGGCCCGGGCACCCTTTGGGGACCGGATACCCTGCGGGACCGGTAGGCGCCTCGCTCGCCTACCAGCGGAGCTTCAGGTGGCGGGCGGCCCGGGCCTCGTCCAGGCGACGGACAGGAGCCGTGACAGGAGCCCGGTGGAGGAGGTCGGGTTCGGTCCTCGCCTCTTCGGCGGCCTGGAGCATCGCCGTGGCCAGACCGTCCAGGGTCTCCCTGGTCTCGGTCTCGGTGGGTTCGACCATCATGGCCTCCTCCACCACGAGCGGGAAATACACCGTCGACGGGTGGTAGCCGAGGTCGATGACTCGCTTGGCGACGTCCATGGCCCGGATGCCCGTCTCCTCCTTGAGCGCCTTGGCCGAGGCCACGAACTCGTGCATCGGACGTCCCGGGTACGCCATCGGGAAGGTTCCCCTTACCAGCTCCGCCAGGTAGTTCGCGTTCAGCACGGCCCGCTCGCCGACCGCTCGGAGGCCCTCTCCCCCGTGGACGAACACGTAGGCGTAGGCCCGGACCAGGACCCCAAAGTTCCCGTGGAAGCCGTGCATCCGGCCGATCGAGTGGGGGCGGTTGGCGGAGAGGTGGAACGCGCCGGTCATCTCGTCCCGCTCAATGGAGGGCACCGGCAGGTAGGGCACGAGGTCCTCGGTGACCCCGACCGGTCCCGCGCCGGGGCCTCCCCCTCCGTGGGGCGTGGCGAACGTCTTGTGCGTGTTGATGTGGACGATGTCGAACCCCATGTCGCCGGGACGACACCTGCCGAGGATGGCGTTCAGGTTCGCCCCGTCGTAGTACACGAGACCGCCGACCCCGTGCACCACGCTCGTGATCTTCTCGATCTCCTCCTCGAACAGGCCGAGGGTGTTGGGATTGGTCAGCATGAGGCCGGCCACGTCCTCGTCCGCCAGCTTCTCCAGCGCGGACACGTCCACCAACCCCCGGGAATCCGATGGGATGTGCAGGGCCTCGTACCCAGCCAGGCGGACGCTGGCCGGGTTCGTGCCATGGGAGGAGTCCGGGATGGCGATCCGCATCCGAGGGCTCCCCTGCTTCACGTGGTGGGCCCGCATGATCAGAAGGCCGGTGAGCTCGCCGCACGCGCCGGCAGGGGGCTGGAGCGTCGCGCGGGCCATCCCCGTGATCTCGCAGAGCGCCCGCTCCAGGCGCCACAGCAGCTCGAGCGCTCCCTGCACGGTGTGGTCGGGCTGGTGCGGATGCGCCCGCTGGAACCCGGGCAGGGCGGCAACGGCCTCCGCGATCTTCGGGTTGTACTTCATGGAGCACGACCCGAGCGGGTACACCCCGGTATCGACGCCGTAGTTCATCTGCGCCAGGCGGGTGTAATGGGACACGATATCGCGCTCGGCCACCTCCGGAAGCCCGGGCGGATCGCGCCGGACCAGTTCGTCCGGCAGCTCCGCCGCCGGGACGTCGAGCGCCGGGTGGCTGTACGCCCGCCGGCCGGGGTGGGACAGGTCCTTGATCGTCCCCTGCCTGGTGGGCGGGCCCTGCGTTCGTACCGGGGCGCCGCTCACGCCAGCACCGCCCGCATCGCGCCGGCCAGCGCGTCGATCTGGGCCTTCGTCCTCCGCTCGGTCACCGCGACGAGGAGGCCCCGCCCGTCGGCGTCGGGGAGCGGCACGCCCGCCAGGAACCCCCGCTGGATCAGCGCGTCTCGAACCTCTTCGGCCGGCCCGGGCAATCGAAGCGCGAACTCCTTGAAGAACAGCTCCCCCGGGAACAGAAGGTCCACCCCGGGGATCTCGGTCAGGCGCCTGGCCGCGTAGTTCGCCTTCGCCGCGCACTGCCGGCCCAGTTCGGCCAGCCCCTCCGGGCCCAGCCACGACAGGTACACCGTCGCCGCGATCGCCATGAGGGTCTGGTTCGTGCAGATGTTGGAGGTGGCCCGCTCCCGGCGGATATGCTGTTCCCGCGCCTGGAGCGTCAGCACGTAGCCGACCTTGCC
>JBOGVI010000257.1:0-10822 GCA_050692695.1 Actinomycetota bacterium | reverse complement strand
TCCACTGGCCCGACGACCGGATTCCCGTCGAGGACACGTGGGGCGCCATGGCCGAGCTGGTCGAAAAGGGCCTGACACGCCACATCGGCGTCTCGAACTTCGACCGGGCTCTGATCGAGCGATGCCTCAAGATCCATCCGGTGGCCTCCGTGCAGAATCAGTTCTCGCTCCTCGAGCAAGGCGACCGGGGTGAGCTCCTGCCGTGGCTGGCCGAACGCGGGATCGGGTACCTGGCGTACGCCCGCTCGGCTTCGGCCTCCTGACCGGCGGCATCGGACCCGAGACCACCTTCGTGGAGGGTGACTGGCGGGGTGCGCAGCGGGCCGGATCCAGGGAAGAGGGAGAGGGCCTCTTCTTCCCCGGCAAATTCGAGCGCAACCTGGAGCGCGTGCGTCGGCTGCGGCCCATCGCCGAGCGGCTCGACGTGTCGCTCTCCACCCTGGCCCTGCGCTGGGCCGCGGAACAACGCGGCGTCACGGCCGTGATCGCCGGGAGCCGCAACCCCGAGCACGTGCGTTCGAACGCGCGCGCCGGAAGCCTGCGGCTCGATGCGGAGGCCCTGGCAGAGATCGACGCGATCGCAAGCTAGGCTCTGAACCTCGATGGATCGGCCTCGCCGGTTCGACGCCGCTGCGAAGGAGGTCGGGATGGAACAACGGGTCAGCCTCATCACCCTCGGCGTCCGCGACCTCGAGCGGTCACGGCGGTTCTACGAGGCGCTCGGCTGGGGCCGGTGCCAAGCCGGACGACGACGTCGTGTTCTTCCAGGCCGGCCGGTTCATCGTCGCACTCTGGGACCGGGCCAAGCTCGCCGAGGACAGCGGGGTCGAGGACGGCGGCGGCTGGGGCGGCGTCACGCTCGCCCACAACGTGAACGTTCCGCGGGAGGTCGACGCCATCATCGAAGCGCGGGCGGCGGGAGCCACCATCGCACGGGCCGGGGGAGAGACCTTCTGGGGCGGGTACTCGGGCGTATTCATCGATCCGGACGGCCACCCGTGGGAGATCGCGCACAATCCCGCGTGGAAGCTGCACGCCGACGGGTCGGTCAGTCTCGGCTGACGACCTCTCCGCGACTACCGGCGGAGGACCTTGAGGGCCCACGACCCCCACCCGAAGCCGTGGCCGATCGTGCCGAACGTGCTCAGCAGCCTCTCCAGGTCGCGCGATCCGGCGAGCGGTCCGCAGTCCACCGGGTCGAAGCCCATGTCCCGCGCGAGCGTGCCCACGATCTCCTTTGCGCCGTCGTCATCGCCGGCCAGGAACACCGACGCGGCCTGGCCGCCGAAGTCCCGGCTCGAGTTCAGGACCGGCGCGAAGATCGTGTTCCACCCCTTCACGATGCGGGCATCGGGGACCTTGCGCTGGATCTCCTCCGCGTTCGAAGAGTCCTCGTGGAGCTGGAGCCTCCCGCCGACGTACGGGTTCGTCACGTCAACGAGCACCTTGCCGGACAGGGTGCCCAGCTCGGCAAGCGTCTCGTCCACGGCCGGCCACGGGACGGTCAGGAAGAGCACTTCGGCGCCGGCTGCCACGTCGGCGTAGCTGCCGCCCTTCGCCGCACCGACCTCCTTGGCGAACAGCGCCGCCCGCTCGGGCTCGCGCGAGCCGATGGCCACCTCGTGCTTCGGCGCGAGCGCCTTGGCGAACCCGCCGCCCATCTTCCCCGCGCCGATCACGGCCACCTTCACATCGATCGCCTTCTCGTCTGCTCGACGAAGGTGAGCAACCGGAGGCCACCCGGGCGCATTCCCGCCGGTGTCTTGTCTTCGAGGGGCGTTACATCACCTCGAAGGTTTCGTACACCGAGATCTTGGCGCCGCCCTGGAAGACGGGGCAGTCCTCGGCCAGCTTGACCGCTGCGTCGAGCGAGTCTGCCTGGATGATCGAGTACCCGGTGGCGGCCGGCGAGCCGACCGGACCTTCGCTGACCTTTCCGCTCGGGTCGATGGTCTTCGCCTGCGGTGTGAACGGGTTACCGCCGTCCTTCAAGGCCGGACCGAGGTTCTCCATCCAGGCGCCCCACGCCTTCATGACGTCCGCGATGTCGGCCTCGCTCTCCGGCATCTTGCCGCCGCTGTAGAGCAACAAGTAGTCCGTCATCTCCCCCTCCTTCTCGTGGTTGCCGAAGTAGACATCCTACTTCTTCGGTCGGGAAACCGTTCGGGCGTTCCGCGAGTACCTGGCGCCGGTCGCCGCCTCCTCCAGGCCCCAGCTCACGATGCGCTTCGGGCGGATCCGGAAGAACTGGGGGGCGAAGTTGGGGAACCTCGGGTTGATCTCGCCCCCGCCGGTCTCGTGCAACTCGGCCTCTCCGCGGACCTCGAGCGCGCGGGCCTGGCGGTTCCTGCCGGATCCGGACGTGTCGTCGAGGAGGAACGTGACCTTCGGGTTCTGCTTCGCGTCACGCCACTTCTTGCCGGCGCCGAAGTTCATGCCGCCGATGTCGATCGTGTCCTCGTCCTCGTTGAACCAGAACGTCACGGGGATCACGTGCGGGTGGCCGTCGGGGCCGACGGTGGCCAGGCGCGAGAGGGTCTGGCTGCGCAGGTACTCGATCTCTTCCTTGGTGAAGACGCTCATCCCGGCTCCCTCTTCGTCGTGGATCCGAACCGATGAACCATATCGCCGTGCTCGCGTAACCCCGGGACGGGCTACGAGGAGCCCACCCTGTGGCTCGCCGGGGTCCGTGATGGCGTCATCGACGATCCTGCGATCGGCGGTTTCCTCCACGTGCCCTGACGGGAGGCCGCCCCCCACACAGCTGTGGGGTGAGGCCGGCAACGTGGAGCATGTCCAGCTTTCCCCGGGTCAGCGATGTCGACTCGTCGGGCTGGTCGAACCGGCGGATCACCAGATCGGACACGGTCCCTCCTTCCTCTGTGTTCGGTTTCTCGGGCCGTGCGACGGGTGCCGCGCCGGGCTGCAGCCTTACAGGATCTCGGTAACGTCTCTCACCAGAGAAGCGGCCGCGACGACGGCGACCACAGCGAGCCCGGCCCTTCCGATCCAGACCACCGGCTGCGACGTCCAGATCGACCGCATCTGCGGCGAACGGTTCAAGAGGAGCGCGGCGACGATCACGGCGAGCACGGCGAGGCCGACGGGACCGAAGAGCCCCAGGGGCAGCAGGAGGACGAGTCCCGCAACCCATGCCTTCGGGCCGCCGAAGGCCCCCCGTCGCAGCAGCAACCGTTCGGCGAGCAGGCTCAGGGCGACTCCGTAGGCCGCGGGGAGCGCAATGAACATCGCCACGGCTAGCCACAGGGGCTCGAGCAGCGTGAAGTCGATGCCGTTCGGCCGGATCACCAGCGCTCCTCCCACGACGGCGGCGAACGCCCCGAAGATCCACGGTCGGGCGCGTTCCGGCAGCCATGACCGCATGGCCAGGTAGACGATCCCGCCCACCATGCCTCCGAAGGCCGTGAGCCCGAGGAGGAACACCGTCGCCGAACTGAAGACGCCGATGGTGAAGCCGTCGTCGGTCTCGAGGCCGCGAAGGTTCGGGTCCGAGGTGAGGCGAAGCACGAACATAGCGAGGCGCCCCCCGATGCCACCGATGGCCAGCCCCGCGACGAAGCCGGCGGTCATGGCGGCGGCCAGCGGCCTCGCCGCGGCGGTCAGGTCGTCCTGCCAGGTCGTTGGAGGCATAGCCGAGCTCCCGTCCTAGGACCGCCCCGCCTGCCGGGCGAGGCGCGCGGCATCCGCCGGATCTCCCCTCCAGGGCTCGCCGTGGCCCGGGAGCAGGAGGTCCGCCGGGATCGTGTCGAGGACGTCGAGCGACCGGAGCGCCTGCGGCGTGTCCCGATTGAAGCCCGACGGCATGATCTGGGGTCCGGTCCGGCCGGTGAGCGGGTTCCACATCGCCAGCACGTCTCCGGTGAGCAGCACATGCCGGCCCTCGAGCAGCAGCGCGCAGCAGCCGGGCGTGTGACCGGGCGCGAGGACGACGCGGGGGCGTCCCGGGACGTCCAGCGTCTCGCCGTCGCCGAATGTCGAAACCTCGTGCACGGGGATGATCTTCGCCCCGCCCCTCCGCGTGAGCGAGAACACGGTCCGGTAGAACTCGGCGCGCAGGAGGTACGACGTTGCCGTGCCGTCGTTCTTCGGAGCCTTCGCGCCCTTCGCGACCTCGGCATCGGCCCCATGGATGCATACCTTGGCGAGGGCCGTAGTGCGCGCCCGCTCGGCGAACCCGATGTGGTCGGAGTGGGCGTGGGTGAGCAGGACCACATCAAGGTCGTCGAGGGTTCGCCCTCTTTCCGAGATGGCGCCGACCAGCAGCTCCCAGTCGCGGGGGGCGCCGGCATCGACCAATGCGAGCTTGCCGCCTTCCTCGATCAGGTAGAAGTTGGCGACCCCGCCAGTGAGCCGATGGATCCCCTCCGCAACCTCCACGTCCACGCCGGACTCCCCTGCCTCGAGATCGGTGGCAGCGCGCCGTTAGTCCTAATGCCGATCGTGTGCCGACGCACCCTGGAAGGCAAGTCGTGACGAGCTGTCCGGTCGCTCACCACTCGACCGAGACTGGGTAGCGCCGAAGCATCCGGTCTCCGCTCACCAGGGTGAGCTCCTCGGCGACGGACTGCGCGACCAGGATCCGATCGAACGGGTCTCGGTGGACATCCGGGAGCGCGGCCAGCCCGAGCGCGTGGCGCATGTGGATCGGCAGTGGGAGGAACGCGTTCGCCTCGAGCTGGGCGACGAGGAACCGGTCGATGGGCTCGGGAACCTCCACCCGACCGAGGCCCTTCTTCACCACGATCTCCCAGGCGCTCGCGGCGCTCACGTGAACCTGGTTCGCGCCGTCGGCGATCAGGGCTGCGGCACGCGGCGAGAGACGCGGGTCGTCCGCGATCCACCACAGGAGCGCGTGGGTATCGAGCAAGAGCCTCACTCGAAGCCGGCCTGCACGTCGTCCGGGAGCGGCGCGTCGAAGTCCTCACCGACCCAGACATCGCCTCGGGCGCTCCCCGGAGCCCGCTCGGGGACGTCGGGCTGGATCGGCACGAGCTTGGCGATGGGGTGACCGGCCCTGGCGATGACGACCTCCTCCCCCAGGGCCACCCGCTCCAGGAGCTTCGAGAAGTGCGTCTTCGCGTCGTGAACGTTGACCGGCGGCATGGCTCACGCCGAATCATAGACTAAGTCCGGGGCTAAGTCCATCTCGCTGGCTCGGCCGGGCGATCTACGAGCCCGGCTGGAAGTGGTCCGTGGACGTGGGCGCGGCCTCCGGTGAAGCGTGGTGCACGGTCTCGCACGTGGGGATGGTGCTTCGGGGCCAGAACATGGTTACGATGCAGGACGGGCGGACGGTCACGCTCCAACCGGGCGACGTGTTCGTGATCGGACCCGGCCACGACAGCGAGGTCCTCGGCGAGGAGCCCTACGAATCGCTGCACCTGGCTGGAGCGGAGCACTACGCGAAGGCAACAGGCACCGCCTGAGGCGAGCCTGACGAAGGAGCTGCTTGCGCTTGCGTTTCGCTTGCGCTTGCGTTTCGCTTGCGCTTGCGTTTCGCTTGCGCTTGCGTTTCGCTTGCGGTAGCCTTGGCTCATGGCCACCGCCACGACCGCCCGACTCGATGCGAAGCTCTCGGCCGAGGTCCTGCGGTGGCTGCCGGCCGCCCTCGCCGGCGACGAGCGCGCGGGCCACCGCTACGCGCGCGCCTGGCACGAGCTGGTTCGAGCTATCGTCTCCGAGCGCCCCGGTGCGCCGCCCTCGGCGCCGGATGTGCTCGACCACCTCGCGCTGACCGCGCCGTTCGACCCGGCGGGCCCCCTTCGGGCCCTCGTGTCGGTGGCTGCAAGCATCATCCCGGACATGGAGCCAGTCACGATCCCCCGACCGGCACGAACCATCCTGCCCCCCTCCCCGGACTACCGGCGGTTCGCGCGGGCGGTCCTGGTCGAGCTCTCCCGCGGCGGATCCGAACTGGACCGGCTGGTAGACGCGTGGGGTCTTACTATCACCGACGTCGCGCGGCTGTTCGGCGTCCGCCGGCAGGCCGTGCAGCAGTGGCTCGAGGAGGGCGTCCCCGCGGCTCGGCAGCCGAAGCTCCTCACCCTCCTCGAGATCGCCGACCTGCTGGAGCGGAACCTCCGTCCCGAGCGGATCCCGGGGGTGGTCCGGGCCCCGGCCGAGGCGTACGAGGGCCACTCGATGCTGGAGCTGATCGCAGCCGACCACCACCAGGAGCTCCTGGAGAGCGTCCGCCGCTCGTTCGACTGGGCCTGGACCGCCTGACGCGCCGTGAGGTTCCGGCACGTCGTCCGGGGCGGGCGGTACCTCCGCGTCGCCGACCCGTCGTGGCGGCGTCCCCTCGACGGGAGGGTCGCGGCCGAGCGGGGTGCCCGGTGGAACCCGCCCGGCTCGTTCCCGGTTGTCTACCTCTGCTCAACCGTCGAGATCGCCCGGGCGAACGTGCTGCGCCGGTTCGCGGGACTGCCCTACTCGCCGCTCGACCTGCTGCCCGAACGGCGACCGGTCCTGGTCGAGACATGGGTCCGCGAGCACGGCGCCGTGGACGTCGTCACCGATGCCGGGTGCCGGGCGGCCGGCCTTCCCGTCACCTACCCTCGCGAGGCCGACGGGGCTGAAGTCGGGTGGGATCGGTGCCAGCGCGTAGGGCAGACGGTGTGGGATCAAGGGGAGGCGTCGATCGCGTGCCGCAGCGCGGCGGCTCGTCCGAGCGACCGCGGCGAGGAGCTAGCGTGGTTGGTTCGCACCCCCGAAGACCGCCTCCGGGTGGCGCGCCGCCGCTCGTTCGACGACTGGTTCGCCTGAGCGCGCCACCCAGGGCAAGTTCGTCCTCCGAGCCGCCGGGTGCCGATCTCGAGACGAGGCGTCCAGCTGGGTGGCGAGCCTTTGAAGCGAAGCACGAAGCTCGTCCGGGTGCCGGACCGTGAACGGCCAGCCGAGCGAGGCAAGCATGCGGGCGGCGGTGTCGAGGTCGTCGGATCGGGCTCGAAGCAGCACCCCACCCTCGGTCTCCTCCGGTCCCCGATCGTCCTCGGGATCCGCCGCCTCGCCGCTCACGCCCGGGTGTGGATCCACCAAGCGGACGCCGCCGTCGCCAAGGGCGCGAAGCCCGAGAAGAACGACGGGAAGATCACGTCGTACCTCCTGCGCCCCGAGTTCTACCGGAGCGCGTTTTCGCTCACGCGGCGGGGGGCGCGAGGATCATCCCCGTGAGAGAAGTGTCCACCTTCGGCGACGGCGAGACCGTCGACGTGCCGGGGCGCCCTCGGCTGATCCACGCGCCCGGCCACACGCCAGGGTGCTCCGCCTTGCTGTTGGAAGCGCGGCGAGTGCTCCTCGCTGGGGACGTGGTGGTCACGAGGAACCCGCTTACCGGCCGGACCGGCCCCCAGGTGATGCCGTCGGCCTTCAACCGCGACACGCCACAGGCGCTCCGGTCGCTCGACGTCCTGGACCCCATCCCCGCCGACCTGGTGCTGCCGGGCCACGGCGAACCGTGGACCGGGACCCCGGCGGAGGCCGCTCGCTTGGCCAGGAAGGGCGGGCGATCGTAGAAAGCGAAAGGGGAAATGGTGGTGAAGACCAGCCTGGGCCGCGTCGAGGTCCCCGAGCCCGTCGACCGGATCCTGGTCGCGCAAGCCGTGGCGGATGATCTGACCCTCGTGTCCGGCGACCGGATCCTGCGACGCTACCCGGTCCCCGTCGAGTGGTGATCGACCCTCGCCGTCCGAGGGAACCTCAGCGCGGCTGGAAGTGACGCCGGCACCGCGCTTGGTATTTCTCCGAGCCGCCCACGTGCTCCGGGACCAGGTCGGTGTCGCTCGCCGCCGAGGGGGCCACGCGGACGTGGTAGATCGCGTCGGCGCCGCAGACGGTGCAGATCGCGGTGAGCTTGTCCACCCGCTCCGCCAGGGCCATGAGCGACGGCAGTGGCTCGAACGGCTGGCCGACGAACGTGACGTCGAGACCTGCCACCACCACGACCAGGCCGGCGGCGGCCAGCTCGCCCACGATCCCGACGAGTTCCGGTCCGAAGAAGTGGGCCTCGTCGATCGCAACCATGTCGGTCCCGGCGGAGACTGCCTCATGGATGTTGGCCGCCGACGGCACGGCCTGTGAGGGGTAATCGAGACCGGCGTGCGATGCGATCCGGTCCGTCCCTTCCCGCGTGTCCAGCGCGTGCGTCAGGACCCGGACGCTCCGGCCGGCGACGACGGCCCGTCGGACCCTCCGCAGCAGCTCCTCGGTCTTGCCCGCGAACATGGGGCCGGCGATGACCTCGACCCGACCCGGCTCCCTCTCCACGGCCACATCATGGCGGATCGATCCCCAGTACCCTTTCGTGAACCCATGAGCCTCGAACCGTCGTTCGATGACGTCCTGGGCGCGGCGAGCACGGGGGCCGAGTGGGCCCTCGCCGAGCTGTACCGCGATCTCCATCCCCGCATCCTTCGCTACCTCCGAGCCCTGGAGCCGAGGGAGGCCGAGGACCTCGCCTCCGAGGTATGGCTGGACGTGGCCCGGGGCCTCGCGCGCTTCGAGGGAGACAAGCGGGCCTTCCGGGCCTGGGCCTTCACCATCGCCCGCCGCAGGCTGATCGACCTCCGCCGGCGCCGGGGAGCAACTTTCCCGGCCGAGCCCGACCGGCTGGTCGAGCACGGGGGGAGGGGAGACGTCGAGGACGAGGCTATGGCCGAGCTCACCGCGGAGGCTGCGCTGGCCCACATCGCCTCTCTCCCGCCGGACCAGGCCGAGGTCGTCCTGCTGCGGGTGCTTGGGGGCCTTCGGGTCGGCGAGGTGGCGGAGATCATGGGCAAGCGCCCGGGAACGGTGCGCGTCCTGCAGCACCGGGCCCTGAGACGCCTGGCCCGGCAGGTCTCGCGGGAGCTGGTAACGGAATGACCCCCTGGGGCGATTTCGAGGACGAGATGCGAGGGCTGTGGGTGGACGAGGACACCGCCGACCGGCTCCTGTCCGGCCTGGTGGAGCCGGACGACGCGCCGCCCGGCTACGTCGACGTGGCTCGCATGGTTCGGGCCGCCGGCTCCCCGGCGACGGCCGGGGAGCTCGCCCAGGAGCGAGAGGCCGTATTCGCTGCGGCGGCGGCGGTTGGCGCCCGGCCCTCCGCTTCCGTCCTTCGGACCCCAAGGAGGTCGAAGATGAGACCGAAGCGGTACCGCGCGAAGGTGGCAGGGCTCGTCCTGGTTGGCACCCTGGCCGGCACGACCGGGCTGGCGGCCGCCGGGGCCCTCCCCGATCCTGCTCAGGACGTCGCATCCGACGTGCTCGCGAGGGTCGGCATCACGGTCCCGGCCGGCGACGACGATCCCGCGAGCTCTGGAAGCGATGTCTCAGGCACCGCCACCACGACCGACGCCACCGGGGTGGATAAGGGGGCGGAGATCTCATCGGCCGCGAGCGGCGGAATGAGCCAGGCCGGGGATCACGGCGGGCAGGGTTCCGCTGCCGCGGGCGCTGCGCCGGTGGACACGCCGAACGACGGCGGCACCGACACCGCGGACGAAGCGAGCGACGGCGCGAGCAAGGCGGAGACCGACACGGCCAACGAGAGTAGCGACGGGCACAGCGAAGATGGTTCGGCCAACGCCGGGGGGAACCCGTAGCGGGCGATCCGCAGCCGATCCTGGCTCCCGGCGGCCACCCTCGACCCGGCCGCCACTATGCTTGGGCGGTGCCCCTGTACCGCCTGTCCGAGCCCGCGGATCAGCTCGTCGCCCCGGCCATCGTCGCGGCGTTCGACGCGTGGATCGACGCGGCCGGGGCATCCACCGCCGCGACCGCGCTGATCGGCGGTGACGGCGAGAGCCTCGCAACCTTCGACCCGGACGTACTGTTCGACTACCGGGCTCGCCGCCCCGTCCTCGACATCGTCGACGGCACCCTGACCGAGCTGGTCTGGCCGGACCTCGCGGTGAAGCGGGCGCGGGTGGGTGGGCGCGACCTCCTCGTCCTGACCGGACCCGAGCCGGACTTCCGGTGGAGGGAGCTCTCGCAAGACGTGTTCGAGATCGCGCTTCGCCTCGGCGTCGTGGAGTGGGTGAGCCTCGGGGCGATCCCCGCGGCCGTCCCGCACACCCGGCCGGTCCCCATCCTGGCAACGGCGTCGAAGCAGGGCCTCCTGGCCGAGGATGAACAGCAAGGCCCCGGCGGGCTCCTCCGGGTGCCCTCCGCCGCGCTCAGTACGATCGAGCTCGCCGTCTCCGGTGGCGGCATCCCCGCGGTGGGGTTCTACGCTCAGGTCCCCCACTACGTGACCGGCCCGTTCCCCGCCGCCACCATCGCCATCCTCGAGCACGCCGGCCGACACCTCGGCGTGGAGTTCCCTCTCGGCTCCCTCCCCGACGAGGCCAAGGCCCAGCGCGAGGCCCTGGACGCGGCCGTCGCCGACAACCCGGAGTCGCGCTCCTACGTCGCGCGGCTGGAGACCATCGCGGACGAGCCGAGCCTCTCGGGCGAGGACCTCGCCTCGGAGATCGAGCGGTTCCTCCAGCAGCGCGCCGACGGGGGCGACCAGCCACCCATCGCCGACCGCTGAGCCCGGCCGAACGGTCGATCCCGGTTCCTGCCGTTCGTCGGTAGGGTGGAGTCACTGACCGATAGGGAGGCAGGGATGGAAGCGCCGACGCAGATCAAGCCCAAAGGCCTGGCCGACTATCTCGGCGTGCTCACGAAGGCCGTGTTCCAGTCCGGGATCAGCTGGCGCGTGGTCGAGGCGAAATGGGCGGGCACCCGGGAAGCGTTCCGGGGCTTCGACCCCGAGAAGGTGGCGAACCTCACGCCGAAGGAGATCGACGAGCTCGCGGCCGACACGCGCCTGATC
>JBOGVI010000256.1:0-9922 GCA_050692695.1 Actinomycetota bacterium | reverse complement strand
CCTGGCCGCCCGAGGGGGTGGGGTGGTCCTCACGATCGATGATGGGTTCCGGGACTTCCACGATCACGTCGTTCCGCTCCTCTTGCAGTACCGGCTTCCGGCTCTGCTCTACCTGGCCACCGGGCTTGTGGCCGACGGGCACCGTTCACCATCCTCGCCGGACGCCCTCACCTGGTCCATGGTGCGCGACGCCGTCGGCACAGGCCTGGTCACGATCGGTGCCCACACGCACAACCACGTCGATCTCTCGCGTCTGCCGGAGCGAGAGGCCGAGAAAGAGATGCGTCGCTCCAAGGAGACCATCGAAGACCGGCTGGGTATGCCATGCCGGCACTTCGCATACCCTTGGGGCCGAGGGTCCGCCGGCGCGGATCGCGCGGCGCGCCAGCTCTTCGAGACGGCCGCGCTTGTGGCCTGGAAGACGAACCGGAGGACAGGGCTCGATCGGCACCGGCTCGGCCGGACCCCGATCCTACGAAGCGACGGCAGAGTGTTCTTCAGGGCGAAGCTCCTCGGCCTGCTCGATTCCGAGGCCCTGGTGTATCGGGTGCTCCGGCGAGGACCGTGGGGGCGAACGTGACGACCACTCCCTCCCCCGCCGCCGATCACGGCGATCGCGCCAAGCTCCCCTCGCCGCTCCGGGTCGCGCATATCGCAACGGTCGACGTGACGCACCGGTTCCTGCTCCTTGGGCAGCTCCGACGGCTCCGAGCTGAGGGATTCGACGTCACGGCGATCAGCGCGCCCGGCCCTTACCGGGCGGACCTAGAAGCAAACGGTATCCACTCCGTGGCGTGGTGCCACGCCACGAGGTCCTGGAACCCGATCGCCGACGTGCGAGCCCTCGTGGAGCTCGTCTCGATCCTCCGGGCCGGTCACTACGACGTCGTCCACACGCACAACCCGAAGCCCGGCATCATGGGCCGTCTCGCGGCGAGGATGGTCGGGGTCCCCGTCGTCGTCAACACGGTCCACGGCTACTACGCCACGAGGGACGATGGTCTCGCCAAGCGGGTGATCGTCATGGCCCTGGAGCGATTGGCCGCCGCATTCAGCCACCTCGAGCTGTTCCAGAGCGAGGAGGACCTACAAAGGGCCCGGCGGCTCCGTGTGGTGAAGCCGGGGCGGAGCGAGCTCCTCGGGAACGGCGTGGACCTTTCTCGGTTCGATCCGTCCCACGTTCCCCTCTCCCGAGCGGTGGCGCTTCGGCTCGAGCTCGGATTGCCCCAAGACGCGATCGTCGTCGGTACGGTGGGCCGCATGGTCGCTGAGAAGGGCTACCGCGAGTTCTTCGAAGCCGCTCGCCGCGTCCGTCGGGGCTTCCCGAATGCTCGGTTCGTCGCCATCGGCGGCGTCGATGCGGATAAAGGCGATGCCATCACGTCCGAGGAGGTCGCGGACAACTCTGCCGACGTCCTGTTTGCCGGCTGGAGGACGGACGTGCCCGAGCTCCTCGCGCTGATGGATGTCTTCGTCCTGGCCTCGTGGAGGGAGGGGGTGCCCCGTTCGGCGATCGAGGCCGCGGCCATGGGGAAGGCACTCGTCCTCACGGACATCAGGGGGTGCCGTGAGGTAGCGCGGGACGGCGTCGAGGGGCTCCTCGTCCCCCCCAGGCGTCCGGAGGCGCTCGCGGTCGCGATCGAGCGTCTGCTGAGGGACCCCGATCTCCGATCGAGGCTCGGGACGACGGCGCGCGAGCGGGCACTGGACCGGTTCGACGAGCGCAGAGTCGCGGACCATGTCGTGCGCAGTTATCAGATGCTCGCCCGCTTGACGCTTGTGTCACCCTTACCGCCGCTCCAGCTCGAGGGCCTTCGCTCGGTCCGCATCCGGGTGGCCCGGATCCGCGACGTGCCGGCCGTCGCCCGCCTCCATGTCGAGGTCCTGCCCACGGCCTTCCTCCCACTCCTGGGTGAGCGCTTCCTCCGTCGGCTCTTCCGAGCCATCGTCGAGGACCCGAAGTCGGTTGCGATAGTGGCGGAGCGGGACGGAGAAGTGATCGGCTATGGGGCGGGGGCTCTTTCCGTTCCCGCCTTCCGGCGTCGGTTCCTGGTACGCCACGGCCTTCCAGCCCTAATGACCGCCGCCCCCCGGCTTGTCCGTCCGCGTGTGCTGCGGCGGGTGCTCGAGACCGCGCGCTACCCCGAGATGACCCGAGGGCTGCCAGAAGCCGAGTTCACCTTCGTCGGTGTAAAGCGTCGGACGGCCCGCGGGCTCGGGACGGAGCTGGCGCGAGCAGTCCTGTCCGGCCTGAACGATCTCGGCGCAGAGGAGGTGAAGTGTTACGTGGCCTGCGACAACGGAGCCATGAACAACATGATGCGAAGGATGGGGTTCACACAGCTCGCCGAGGTCTCCCTGCACGACGGTCGGCCCAGCAACGTGTACGTCATCCGGTGCCGGCCGTCCGACGAAGGGGGAACGAGAGCGCGCGGGGTGCTCGAGACGCCGTCCGGGTCCGAAACCCGCGCCCCAAGCCAGACGTCAGGTTCGCCCTGTGACGGAAGCTCCGGTCACGCTTAGAGCGGCCCGGCCGGGTCGGCGGCCTCCGCGCGGCCGGTTCCCTGGTTCAGGAGGACGACGGCATCCGACAAGCTGCACGAGGCACCCCAGCAAGGCGTGGTGATTGCATGGCATTCCTTCTCGCGCTCGGTCTCGGTCTCATCCTGACCCCTGTCGCCCGACAGGCCGGCTTCACCATGGGGTTCGTCGATCGGCTCCCTGGTAGCTCGAGGCTCAAGATCCACGACCGCCCCGTCCCGGTCCTCGGCGGCGTCGCCGTGATCGCCTCCGTCTTAGGGACCGCCGCGGTCCTGGGGCAGTTCGAAGGGCTGGCCGCTGTGGCCCTCCTCCTCGCGCTCGCTGTGGGCCACACCGACGACCTGAGGTCACTGCCGCCGTGGTTACGGGTCGTAGGGATTCTCTCGGCCGGCGGGCTCCTCGCCCTCGGCGGGATGAGGCTCGAGCCCGTCGGGCCGTTCGGCGCAGTGGTGGTGCCGCTCCTGGCGCTGACCTGCGCGAACGCCGTGAACCTGGTGGACGGCCAGGACGGGCTGGCGGGGGGGACCGCCGCATGCGCGGCCCTCGGGCTGGCGGGAGTGGGCGCGGTTGGCGGCGGGACCGGTGCGATGAGCGCGGAGCTCGCCCTCGGGGGGGCGCTCGTCGCGTTCCTGGCCTGGAACCTGCCCCCGGCTCGGATCTTCCTCGGCAACGGCGGTGCGTATGCGGTTGGGGTCGCGCTCGCCGCCGGGGCATGCGGCGCCTCGGCCAGGGGATGGTCGGCTCTGCTCGCCGCGGCGGTCTCCCTCGCGGTCTTCGCCTTTGAGTTCACCCTGACCGTCGTCCGCCGGCTGGCCAGTCGCTCGCCGTTGACTAGGGGGGACCGGGCTCACTCGTACGACATCCTGGCGGACCGCCTAGGAAGCCGCGGGAGGTCGACCGCGGCGTTCGTGCTCGCCGGGGCGGTTTGCGCCGGGCTCGCCCCAGCCGTGGCGGCGGTGCCCATCGACTGGGCGGCGGCGGCCGTAGTCGCGACGGCTGTGGGGGCGGCGGTCTTCGGGGCGTGGGTGGTTCGGGAGTCGAAGGGCGGGGCGTGGACGCCCTCGTGACCGGCGATGCAGGGTTCATCTGCTCCGAACCTGGCGCTCACTCGTCGTCGATCGATGCCACGCGCTCAGCAGTTCGCGGCGTGACCGGGTGGGGAGCTTGATCGCGTGCCTACCGTCGCTATTGTAGGCTGCCAGGCATCATGCGCTTCCTCGTTACCGGCGCAGCCGGGTTCATCGGCTCTCACCTGTGCCGCCGGCTGCTTGCAGAAGGGAACGAGGTGGTGGGCCTGGACGATTTGTCGGACGGGAGCCTCGAGAACCTGGCGGACATCCCCGAGGTGCGGTTCATGGAAGCCGACCTCCGGGACGAAGCTGCGGTGCGGAGGGCGGCTAAGGGCTCCTCTACGATCTTGCATCATGGCGCCATGCGGTCCGTGCCGCGCTCGATCGCGCAGCCGGAGAGGACCACGGACGTCAATGTACGCGGCACTCTCAACGTGCTGCTGGCAGCTCGTGAGGTGGGAGCCACCGTCGTCTTCGCCTCCTCGTCGTCGGTCTACGGCGACCAGGAGACCTTCCCGCTGCGGGAGGATTTTGGGCCGCTGCCACGGTCGCCGTACGCGGCCAGCAAGTTGGCGGGGGAAGCGTACTGCCGCACATGGTGGCTCTCCTTCGGCGTCCCCACAGTGTCGCTGCGGTACTTCAACGTCTACGGTCCGGGTCAGGATCCCACCAACGAGTACGCGGCTGTCATACCGCGGTTCATCCTGGCCTGCCTTACAGGTAGCCAGCCAGAGGTTCACGGCGACGGCGAGCAGTCGCGCGACTTCACCTTCATCGAAGACGTCGTCGAGGCCAACCTGCTGGCAGCCAGGGCGCCAGAAGACGCCCTGGGTCGCGTGCTGAATGTGGGCGGTGGCCAGGAGCCGACGTCGGTGAATCGAATCCTCAAGATCGTGGCACAGCTTACGGGAGCGACTCCCGAACCCATGCATACCCCGCCTCGAGAAGGGGATGTCCGTAGGACGGAGGCGGATGTGTCGCTGACCTGCCGGCTGATCGGTTATGAGCCGAAGGTCGAAATCGAGGAAGGTCTGCGCCGCACGGTGCAAGGGTTCCGATCCGCGAGCGGTCACAGTAGTCTTTTCAGACCGCCGCTCGAACGTCGTGAAGGCCTGTGGCAGCCTCGGCCGGAATGGAGCGAGACCGGCTGAGGCGAGTCTCCTCGGAACTGTCAATAGGGCCAGGTTGTTCCTGAGCACCGAAGGAGGCCGCGGGTGCCCTGAGCGGCCGCTTCAGGCGAAGGCTCACGAGCTGCTTTGGTGTCCCCCTACTCGTAAACCCGTCTCCCGGAGGTGGCTGCCATGCAGATCAGGCCGTCTGCCAGGCTCATTTCGAGCACCCGAGCCCGGTACCCCCCTTCCCTAGGAGCGAGTTGGGCCGCGTAATAGCCGTTGGCAGTCGTCTGGTCCCTGCCCACCGTCCTCCAGTGGCCCGAAACGCGGCGCTGGATCCGAACGGTGCGGTCTCCCTTGCACTCGGCGGTGCCGTCGGGAATCTTGACGTAACCGGACGCTCTGATGTCACCCCTGAGCCTCAGCGTGACTCTGCTGCGATGCTCCTCGGACGACGGCGATGTCGACTCGGCGCACCGGTCACCAGCGAGCGAATCCTCGGTGCAGACGGAGACGCCCGGGGCCATATCGGTCACGTAAGCCCGGACGACCGCGATCGGCTCGTCGCTCCCGCCGCCGCAGGCGAGGTTGCTGTGACCGTCGTTTGTCGGACCGTCCTCGTCCCACCACAGCCACGCCTCGCCCGGTTCGTTGCCGGGCGCCCAGTAGCCACGGGCGCACTCGTCCCGCCGAAGGTCCAGGGATGCGAACGCCGTGCCGTTGCGGTAGAACTGGAAGGGTGCATCAGGCGTGTGTTGCGTGTAGTGGGGGAAGTGATCGGAGCCGTCGTAGGTGGCCCCGACGTGCTCGGGCTCGCCGCAGAGCTCGCCCTTAAGGGTGTCGAGCTCCGGGTTGTCGGAAATCTCCACCCCCCCCTTGTCGTTGATGAGTGCATACGGGTCGCCGTTCGCCTGCGTCAGGCCCTCAACACGCTCGAAGTTCACGACGAACAGCAGCTCGCCGTTATTGTCGAAGTATTCGACGAAGGCGCAGACGTAGCCTTGACGATCCCCGAAGTCCCACCCCGGGAGGGACCGGACGAAGGGAAGGCGGTCGAACTCGACATGGTTCCCGTCCCCGGTCTTCTGCATAGTGATGACCTCGAACTCGGCAGGCACCCAGTTGGGATCTAGACCAGGAACCGCGAGAGCCGGTCCGGCCAAGGCCGCGAGGCCAAGGCATGTGAGTAGAAGAGCCAGCAACGCTGCCCCCGGGGCAGGCAGCAGACGCAGCAGTCGTCTCATGGCGGGCCTCTTCCGTGCAAAGGAGCGCATGACGTTAGGTTCGAGTGTCATGTTGAGTTCCTCCTCTCCCCGGGCCGGACGCCCAGACGTCCATGCCCCTTCCATCGGCTCCGGGGAACTAGCCCTTGAGGACCATACACGACAGGATGGGGGCCGGGTTTCCCGACCCCCAGGTGTGCTTCTGATAAGCTGTTCAGCCTAATGCATATGGCCGTGGCCGCCTGCGGCCGCCGCCGAGGCCAGCCGGACCCTAGAAGGAGGGCCCTCGGCCCGGCCTCTCCCTAGCCCTCACCAAATCAGCGTGGACGATACCAGGGAAGAACTGGAGGCACGGCTCGCCGCGCTGTTATCTTTCTGTCCCCGTGGGCGGGTGAGAAGTCTGGGTCCAATTCTCCCCAAGAGTCGCCGCGACTCGGGGATCTAGTCTAGAAGGCGAAAGCTTCATTGACGTCTGTGAACGATCCACCCCCCGTGGAACCTCCGCCGACCACGTAGACGATGCCCGCAATCGTGCCGGCCACGGCACCGTGTCTCGGCGTCTTCATGGGGGTGAGAACGGTCCACGTGTCTGTGACCGGATCGTACTCCTCGTTCGCCGAGGAGACCCCTGCGCCACCCGGGACCTCTCCACCCATCACTTGGGCGCGGCCTCCGATCGTTCCAACAACCATCGTGCGTCGACCTGAAGGCATGGGCGCTCTGGCCGACCACGTGTTGGTGGTCGGGTTGTACATCTCGACCGACGTCAGCGCGGCATCCACGGTGGACCCGTCAGCGTTGCGCGTACGTCCACCGAAGATGTAGAGCATCCCGTTCAGGACCGCCGAGCCCGGATTGTCGCGTCGGGTCGTCATCGGGGCTGCGGTTATCCAAGAGTCAGTCTGGGGGTCGTAGACCTCGAACGTGTTCAGCGAGGCTCCGTCTGCTCCCATGCCGCCGGCGACGTAGATCAGTCCACCGATGGCCTGGGCCGCTGCTCCGCTCCTGGCCGTCGGCATCGGTGTCAGGCTCGTCCAGGCGTTCTGCGCCGGGTCGTAGACCGCCGCGCTGGAGACCGCACCGCTGAACGGCGCCGTTGAGCCCCCGAACGCGTACAGCTTGCCGTCCCAGGCGACCACGGCCGGGTTCTCGACGGCGGGGCCCGGCAGGTCGGGACCGGTGGCCCAGGTGTCCGAGGCGGGGTCGTAGATGTGCATGGTCGACTGAGGACCGCTGGAGGTCTTGCCTCCGACGACGTACGACTTCCCGTCCAGGGCCGTACCACCCGCATCGAGCAGTTGGACCGGCAGTGGCTGTTTCGTGCTCCAGCAACCGAGATTCTTCGGTATCAAGGCGGTCACCTTGTTCCCGCCGAACTCGCCGACGTAGACGGTGCCACTGGGGTCCTGGGCGAGAGGTAGCGGATCGTTAAAGCCTCCCGCGAGGCTGCCGGAGGACTGGACGGACATACCGTCAGGAGACAGCCTGATCCGCGTGATGTCATCGCCGACCGAGAAGTTGGCGACCAGCAGTTCGTTCTTCAGCGACCCGCAGAATGCGTTTGCCATGTACTCGATCGTTCCGTTGGCGGAGCGGTGGTCGCCCAACGCGAAGATGGGGGGCTGGTAGTTCGGAAGAGGCGGCACTCCCTGGAAGCTGCCGTTCTTGAAAACGCACTCGTTCCTGTACGGGTTAGGGTGTCCGTAGTACTTCCCCTGCTCGATCCGAACGAGGATGTCGGGCTGCTCTCCGGGATTGTCGCCTCCCTGAGTCCAGGGTGTCGGGTCTCCGAACCCGAGGCACGGCGGTGTGGGGGACGGTGGGTAAGTGCCGGTCACTCCAAGCCCGTTGTCCGGCGCATACAGCGATCCGTTGCTGTGGAACACGAAGTCATACGCGTTCCGAAGGCCGGTTCCGTACGGCACGACGTCGCACGGTGGAGGCCCGAAGATGTCGGCGGGGTTGTTGCAGGAGCCGTCGAAAGTCGGATCCCGTACGTCGGCCACCAAGAGCGCGGCTGAGAGGGGCTGCTCTTGCATCGTGCCGAACTCCGTGTTCGCCTCGTTCGGTGCTCCTGCTCCCGTGTTCCCGCCCTGCGCGATATAGAGTCTTCCGTCGGCGCCGAAGTGGATCGAGTTGATGGCGTGGTTCGCTTTAGCCCGCGGTAGTCCCGTGATCACCTCCACGCGATCCGTGAAGCTGGGCCCCGAGAGGCGGGTCACCGTGCTGGAGTTCGGTTCACCGTCGTTGAACGAGGGGCTCGAGTGTGAGACCCAGAGGATCACGTTGGCTGGCGTCGACAGCGGGTCGACCGTGATGCCGAGCGTGAGTCGGGTGCCCAGCGTCGTGATTACCTGATCGGCGATCGGTTGCTTGTTCGCGTCCAGTGTGAAGGCGTGGATCTTCCCGAACGCCTCCGTGACGTAGAGCCGCTCATCGGGACCCCAGACCATCGAGGTCGGCATGGTGACCGAGAAGAATGAGCGGTCGAACGCGATGCCTGCCTGTGAAGGTCCGGCTGCCCCGACGGGCTTCACGACGAATTCGTCGAAGACGTAGGTGAGGGAGCTCGAACCGTTGCGGTGACTGGCGAAGATGCCGCCGAAGCTCCTCGTTCCGATCCGCGGATCGATCCCGGCGGCATCGAAGCTGAAGAACTCGGGCGGGATCTTGAACGTCCCTAGGTTCCCGCTGACCCCGTCTCCGATCTCATAGCTGCCCGTTACGGTTCGATCGACGGGTGACAGGCGCAACTCGAGCCTCACCTGAGCACCGGTAAGGCTCAGACTGCCCGACAGCTGTTTGGCCGCTCGGCTGCCGTTCACCTCCAAGAAGTGCTGGATCTTGGTTCCGGCAGATTGTGACAGCACCACCAGCTTCACGTAATTGTCTTCGTCCGTGCCGAACCACAGGCCCGCCTGTTCCGAGTTCCCCGTGCCGACAGGCGGATCGACGAGCGTCGTCGCTATCAGGAGCGCCTGACTCGCAGCGTCGATCCCAACCCCGAGTGCGTTGTCCTGTGAATTCGTAGCTTCCGAGAGCAGGCCCGAGGTCGTGCGGATGTTGAGCTGACCAACTCCGGTGTCCATCGACACGTTCGCCGGGATGTATCCGGTGCCGTTGGTCGTGGGCTGGATGTAGGTGTACCCCGTTCCAGTTCCGGACCCGTCGAGGATCTTGCCGTGGTTGCTGGAGAAATCTAGCTCGTAGGGAACCGGGACCAAGATCTCCTCGCAGGCGAGCGGTGAGCAGCCGTGAGTATCACCCACCGCGAGGGACACCGAGGCGACCGCGTTCGCGTAGCCCCCGGCGGTCCCGGTGATCGTGGCCGAGTAGGTCCCGGAGGCGAGCCCGGTGGCATCGACCGAGGCCGTGAGGGTGGCGGGGGTCGTTCCCGAGGTCGGGGACACGCTGAGCCAGGGGGCGTCGTCGCTGACGCCGAAGGGGGCGGCACCGCCATCGTTCGTGTCGATGGTCAGGGTCTGTGCCGCGGTGCCTTCCGGTTCGACCGAGAACGACAACGTCCCCGGCGTGAACGCAAGAGCGGGGCCGAGGTTGGAGACCGTGAAGTTCGCCGTCACGACCTCCGTGCCGCCGGCCGACAGCTCGATGGAGGCGGTCACGCTGTGCGGGCCGTCGAGGAGCTGGGTCGTGTTGTAGGCCAGGGCGGTGCCGTTGCTGGCCGTGCCGGCGAGATCATAAGGGGCGTTGCCCTCGGTCTTGTACGGCGTGCCCGACATCGCCGGGTCGTCCACGAAGAAGCGGACCCGAACGATGCCCGTCTCGGGGCTCACGAACACGTAGATGCCCCCGGCCACGGTCCGGCCTTGGAGCGCCACCGGCGAGGAGCGGTCCGGGGACGTGCTGACGAGCAGGGAGCGGGTCGACGGCGGGGGAGGCGGCGGTGGCGTCGACCCGTTGTCGACGGTGAAGTTCGCCGTCACGACCTCCGTGCCGCCTGCCGACAGCTCGATGG
>JBOGVI010000255.1:0-3380 GCA_050692695.1 Actinomycetota bacterium | reverse complement strand
TGCGGTCGTCGGCCGCCTCGACGAGTTCATTGACCAACGCCGCGGCGGTGGTGTAGCGGACCCGCCGTCCGACTTCGCAGGCCGCGATCCCAAGTCCTATAAGGAGATGCGACTTCCCGGTGCCGCTCACGACGGCGACAGACTGCAACATCTTCGGTCGCTGCTCCCGGCCGAGGTGCGGGTGACGGCGGCGACGCATCCGCTCTTCGGTCAGCTGTTGCGGGCTATCGGTTTCAAGCGTCTGGGTGGGGTGTTGCATCTGGTGGTGTTGCTGGGCGACGGGAGTCCGGGGACGATCCGGGCGGAGGCGACCGGCGTGTTCGGGGAGCAGCCGTCGGTGGCGGACGGGACGGTGCTCTCGGTCGATGGTCTGCGCCGCCTCCACCTGCTGGTGGAGGCGAGCCCGGCGCGGGGTCGGAGGAGTCGGAATGCGTGACGCTTCCGGTCAGCCCGTGCGGGAGGGCGTCGTGTGCGCCAGCTGCGGATGCTTTGCCGTCACCGCCGTGGTGGGTGTCTTCCGGAACCCCAGGGTTGGCTCCCCGCAACGTTTCTGCTCGGCGGCGTGCCGCCAGGCGGCTTATCGGCGACGCCGGGCGGGGGTGGGCGAGGACGCTCCTCGTCAGCGGTCGGGAGGCCGGGGTCGGCGCCTCAGAGGGGGACGAGAGGGTGAGGGGTCCGCGTCTGGGTCGGAGGGACGCAAATAGGCTCACCGGACCCGACACGCGCCAACGAACCGGGGAGGTGAGCCTTTTGCGAAGGCTCAGGATAGTCGCGTCCGTTCAGTTGCCCCTGGCTCTCCCGCCGGGGCCGGAGCGACCAGAGGATCTCTGGTCGAGCCTGCCTGAACCCGCCCGGGTGCAGGTCCTCGCCTTGCTCGCCCGCCTCATCGCTAAGGGTGTCCTCGATGAGGAGGCCGGTCCGTGAGCCAGTTCCCCAAGATCACTGCTTCTCATCTCCGCCGTGACGCCTACGTCTATGTGCGCCAATCAACGGTGATGCAGGTCCGGGAACACACCGAGAGCCTGGAACGCCAGTACGAGCTGGCGGAACGGGCGGTGGGCCTCGGCTGGGCGGCGCACCAGGTCGTCGTCATCGACGAGGACCTCGGCCGCTCAGGGGCGGAGGCGACCGCCCGGGAGGGGTTCCGCCGCCTGGTAGCCGACGTCGGGCTGGGGCAGGTCGGGCTCATCTTGGGGATCGAGGTCAGCCGCCTGGCCCGCAACAACGCGGACTGGTATCACCTCCTCGACCTGTGTGCCCTCACCGATACGCTGATCGCTGACGGCGACGGCCTCTATCACCCCTCCGACTACAACGACCGTCTCGTCCTCGGCCTCAAGGGCACGATGAGCGAAGCGGAGCTGCACCTCATCCGCAACCGGCTCACGGCCGGGCTGCGCCACAAGGCGGCCAAAGGCGAACTGCGCCAGGGTCTGCCCGTGGGCTTCGACCATGACGAGGCGGGCAACATCGTGCTCAGCCCGGACGAAGCGGTGGTGGAGGCCATCTCCGCCGTGTTCGTCCGCTTCGACGAGTTGGGCTCGGCCCGCCAGGTGCTGTTGTCGCTGCTCGAGGACGGCCTGCTCGTTCCCCGCCGCCCCACCCGCAAAGGGCGAGTGGTGTGGGCTCCGGCGACCTATCCGGCTATCCACGATTTCCTGACCAACCCGGTCTATGCGGGCGCCTTCGTCTTCGGGCGGACCAAGACCGAGAAACGCGTCGACGCCAACGGGCGTCTGGTGATGCGAACCCGCCAGGTAGCCCGAGACGAGTGGGAGGTATGCATCCCCGACCACCACCCGGGGTTCGTGACCTGGGAGTGCTATGAGGCCAACCAGACTCTCCTGCGGGCGAACTGGCGGCCGCCCCGGGGTCACGGCGGCGGAGCTCCCCGCGAAGGATCGGCTCTGCTCCAGGGACGGCTGCGCTGCGGGCGCTGCGGGCGCATGATGCAGACCAGCTACTCGGGCACCAAAGGGAACTGCCCCCGTTACCTGTGCGGGCGGGGCCGCCAGCTCTATGGCACCGAACGGGCCTGCCAGAGCCTGGGTGGACGTCGCCTCGAAGCCCGCGTCCTGGATGAGGTGTTCGCCGTGTTGCAGCCCGCCGCGCTGACCGCCACCGCCAAAGCCCTCTCCGAGGCGGACGCACACCACGTCCGCCGCCTGGTCGCCTTCGAACGGGCGGTGGAACGGGCCCGCTTCGAAGCCGAGCGGGCCCGCCGCCAGTTCGACGCCGTAGAACCTGAGAACCGCCTCGTGGGGCGGACCCTCGAGCGGGCCTGGGAAGCAGCCCTCGCCGAGGTGCGCCGGGCCGAGTCCGACCTCGCCGCCCAGCAGACCCGCCGGCCGAGCCCACTCACCGCCAACGAGCTGGGCTGGCTCCGCCGGGCCGGAGCCGATATCCGGCGGATCTTCGAGGCGTCCACCACCACCGCTCGGGAACGCAAGCAGCTGCTGCGGGCGCTCATCACCGAAGTCGTCGTCACCGTCGATGTCGAAGCCCGCACCGCCGACCTGCGCATTATCTGGGAAGGCGGCGCCGCCACCGAGCTGGCCATGACGCTCACCAAGCCGGGCGGGCACTTCCGCACCACCGACGAGGACACCGTCGACCTCGTCCGCCGCCTCGCCGCCCACTACGACGACGTCAAGATCGCCCTCATCCTCTCCCGCCAGGGGCGGCGCACCGGGACCGGCCTTCCCTTCACCAAGACCCGGGTCGCCAGCCTGCGGGTTTCACGGGGCATCCCCGCCTGTTCGGGGGTGCCTGTCCTACCCGCCGGAGATAATGCCCTCGTGGTCTCAATCCAACAGGCAGAGCAGGAGCTCGGGGTCAGCAAGGTGACCATCTACCGCTGGCTGCGGGAAGGCTTCATCGCCGGCGCGCAGCTCACCCCCGGCGGCCCCTGGCACATCCGCATCGACGACGCCACGCGAGCGAAAGTCGTCCCCGCCGTTCCCGACGGCTGGGTCGGCCTCGACGAAGCCGCCAGAGCCCTCGGTGTCGCCCGCCAGACCGTGTTGCACCGGGTCCAACGCGGCGAGCTCCAGGCCGTCCACGTGAACCGAGGCAAGCGCAAAGGCTTACGTATCAAGGTCGACCACCCCGAAGCTGGACTGTTCGATCAACCCCAATGAAAGGAGTGCGCAGTGTCAACCAGGACCGCTGTCACCCAACAGGACGACCGGTTCGCCGGCGTCGATGAACGTCCCCGCTGCCAGGGCGGCGAGGGCGGCGGGTGAGACGGTGGGGGCGGCGGCCAGGTCGAAGTCGCAGAGGCGTTTCATTCGGGGGGAAACGGGCTTCGGCGATGCGCCGTTCCCGGCGCCGTTCGTGGCGTTCGTCGACCTCCATGGAGAGCACCTCGGCCAGGAACA
>JBOGVI010000254.1:0-10672 GCA_050692695.1 Actinomycetota bacterium | reverse complement strand
GGGCTGTGCGCCGAGGCGATCCGGCTGGCACGGATCCTGGCGGCGCTCCTGCCTGACGAGCCGGAGGTGGCCGGTCTGCTGGCGCTGCTACTGCTGACCGAGTCCCGCCGCGCCTCGCGAACCGGGGCCGACGGTTCCCTGGTCCTGCTCGGCGAGCAGGACCGCACCCGATGGGACCGGGCCCTGATCACCGAGGGTCAGGCGATCCTCCGCCGCTGCCTTCGCCGTGACCAACCCGGTGTCTATCAGCTCCAGGCAGCCATCAACGCCGTGCACGCGGACGCCCCGACACTCGAGCAGACCGACTGGCCGCAGATCGTCGCCCTGTACGACCAGCTGCTTGCGGTCGCCCCCACGCCGGTCGTGGCCCTCAACCGCGCAATCGCCATCGGCGAGGTGCAGGGCCCCGCTGCTGGGCTGGCTTTGGTGGACGAGTTGGACCTGGACAACTACCACGCGTTCCACGCCACGCGAGCCGATCTGCTTCGGCGACTGGGCCGGCACCGCGAGGCCGTGGCCGCCTACGAGCGGGCGGCCGCCATGGCGCCGACGGACGCCGAGCGGAACTTCCTCAGGCTCGGCGGCCGAGCTTCGCGCTGAGAGAACCGGTGACTTCTAGCAGGTGGCCGGCGAACGTCTCCACCTCGTCTCGGAAGCGCTCGATGGGCCACCGACGGAGATGACCCCCGAGCCGTCGCGCCGGAGGATCGGGGCAAGGAGATGGGGCTCGAAGGCGTGGTGGCGTTACCGCCCGGAGCATGATGGACCAAGACGAAGCACCTTGCCCGCGCCGAGCCGACCGACGCCGGGGTCTGCTCTGCTTGGGTCGCTGCCACCCGCCGTGCTACCTGGGCAGCGTCACGTGTGCGTCCCGCGTTGAGCAAGCCTCGATGCTCCCCAGAGAGCTTCACGAACGTGTCGGCCTCATCCAACAACAGCGTCGGCCTGACGGCCTTCGATCCCGTCGCTCAGGATCTCGGTCCTCCTTTCGCGCCACCACCCGACCGGCGCCCGCGTCTCACACGGTGATGACGACTTTTCCTCGGGCATGACCCTCTTCCAGATACCGGATGGCGTCTGGGACTTCGCTCAGCGAATACGTCCGGTCGATGACCGGCATGACCGTGCCTGCCTCGATGAGCTCCTTCAGGACCTGAAGGTCCTCCTTGCTCCGTTTCGCTTCGAATGGGGCGAGCCGCTGGCTCACGAACGGCGACAGGAGGACCGCCTTGGCGATGCGACCCAGGGGTCCGATCCAGCGACCGCTCGATTCTCCGCTGCTGAGCAAGAGCGTCCCCTTCGAGGTGAGAGCACGCCTGCAGTCCAACAGCGAACGCGTCCCCGCCAACTGGAGGATGAGATCGTATTTCTCCCCGTTCTGGGTGAAGTCCTCCCTGGTGTAGTCGATGACGTGGTCCGCGCCGATCGAGCGCACCATATCCACGTTCCTCGTGCTGCACACGCCGGTCACGTGAGCTCCGAACGACTTCGCGATCTGGACGGCGAAGGTCCCCACGCCCCCCGACGCACCGATGATCAACACCTTCTGCCCTGACTCGATCCGTCCGTGATCGCGCAGTCCCTGCAGGGCCGTCAGCGCGGCCAGGGGTACGGCGGCCGCTTGCTCGAACGTCAGGGTGACCGGCTTCAGCCCCAAGAACTGCTCCGGCACACACGTGTACTCGGCAAAGCCATCCGTCAAGACATGGGCGAATACCTCATCACCCGGGCGAAACCGTGTCACGTCCTTTCCGACGTCCTCGATCTGCCCTGCCACGTCGCTACCGAGACCACCGCTCCTTAGTTTGCGCAGCATCGGGCGCACGATGTACGGCAAGCCTCTCATGATGTGCCAGTCACGGGGATTGACGGAAGCTGCCCGGACCCGTACCAGGACTTCGTCATCCTTCACGATGGGTTTGTCTGCTTCCTTGAGCTCGAGAACATCAGGTGCGCCGTACCTGTGATCCGTGATCGCCTTCATCGTGGTCTCCTCTCTTGCGCGTCCGTTGACGTGAGGTTCAGCTCGGTCAGGCCGAGGCCGGAACGTGCTCGACCGAAACGGGAAGGTGGTCAGCTCGGCGTTGCACATCCAGGCCCTTCACCAACAGCCACAGGATCAGTGACACCTCCGCGAGCACGGATGGCAAAACCAGCACCGGCGTGAGGGTCTCTCCGACCGTTGGGACGAGAACGTTCGCGACGACGTCGGCCACGTAGCCGAACGACCCGACCATGACCAGAGCTCCCAACACCCTGGGCGCGTAGCGCGACTTGAAGAGCATGTAGCCAAGCGGAAGCAGCCACAGCCCGAAGAAGATCGCCGCAACGAGATACCCGTGCGAGTGCATGTCGAGGAACAGCATCGCCAACGCGTCGGAGGACCCTGCACCGAAAGCGCCCGCGTACTCCTCGCTGGTCGCCGCTTGCAGTGCACCGAGATGGTTGACCATGTTCGCGGTCATGATGGCCACGCTGACCGCGTTGAACACCAGCATCGCCAAAGCGGCCTTCGCGCTGACCGGGTTGAGCAACCCGTAGAGGACCAGCGCCAGCACGAGGAAGCTCGCGATATTGACGAGATCGGTCAGCGCGCCGATGCGGAACAGCGTCGCCGACGCCGAGATATTGTGGGCCGTCGCGGCGGCATCCCCCGGCACCTTGACGCTGGAGCGAACATAGAGTTCGCTGAAGCCGCCACACACGGCGACGATCAGGTAAAGAACACCTGCGATCCTCGCAAGCCGCTTCTCCGAACTCATGAACTGGTTCTCCTTTCCGGCCCCGGCGGACGAGCCGCCAGCAGGCCCCGCGGTTTCCCGTAGGTGTACACCGTACACCGTGGCAAACTATAGGTGTACGTCGTACACTTGTCAAGTGCGAGGGCGGCTCGCTCGGAGGGTTGCCTCGCACCTGGAGGAGGTGGGCGGATGGCCACCCAGATCGACGTCAGCGCGCAGCCGCGCGTGCCCTTGAGCAGGGAGAGGGTTCTGCGCGCCGCCGTCGCCCTGGCCGATGAGAGCGGTGTCGAGTCACTCAGCATGCGCAAGATCGCTCAGGAACTCGGCGTCGTGCCGATGGCGCTGTACAAGCACCTGTCCAACAAGGACGAGATGTTGGACGGGATGGTCGACGTCGTGATGGGCGAGATCAACGACGTTGTGAGCGAGATCGATGTACGCTCCGGCGACTGGAAGACGGCCATGCGTCAGAGGGTGCTATCGGCGCGCGAGATCCTCCTCCGCCACCCCTGGGCGCCTCGCCTCATGGAGTCGCGAACCAACGTGAGTCCCGCGATGTTGCGGTACTTCGACTCCTTGATTGGACTTCTTCGGGAGGCCGGCTTCTCGATCGACTTGACACATCACGCGATGCACGCCTTGGGCAGCCGCGCCGTGGGGTTCACACAGGAGCTGTACGACGACTCGGAGGAGCTCGATTCAGACGCGATGGCGATGTTCCTGCGGCAGATGGCCGGCGAGTACCCTCACATCACCGAGATGGTCACGGAGATCAGCCACGACGATGACACCACGTTGGGATGGTGCGATGACCAGGTCGAGTTCGAGTTCGCGCTCGATGTGATCCTGGACGGACTCGAGAGGCTCCGGGGCACGGCCTGATGCCCCGGCACCGGAGGAAGGGAGACGACCTCATGCCACCGGCCCGGCTCAAGCGGCTCCAGAGGCCGGATCATCGTGGGGCCCCTCTCGGCGGTGACTTGTCTGCCCTCGCCGTGCGACCGCCGTGCTACCGGACGAGAACGCACAGGACCGCACAGGACGAGACGAACGGCCCTGGGAGGCCTCGAGGATCAGTCAAGCACGTAGTGATTGCTCCGAACGCCCGGTTCCGCCCGGCGTTCGGGGGTGGTGCCCAGGATGACCCTCACGCCGGGCACCTTTCGCGAAAGATGCGCGATGCCGAACGAGAGGAGGGTTCCAAGCACCGCGACCAGTGCGAACTTGACGAACGCCGGCGATTCCCGCCCCAGGATCCCGCCCTGGAGACCGACAACGATGTAGATGTGCAGGATGTACGCGGCGTAGCTGGCGGTCGCCATCACCGCGAGCAGCCGCCTGGGCCGACGGAACACCTCGCGGAACGAGACGACCAGCCCCACGGACAGGCCCACGCCGATCATTGCCTCCAACGTGGTCCGCAGCAGCGACGGCCAGTTGAACCCGCCGATCGCCCGGCCCCCACCCCACAGCCCGACCGCCTCCAGGGCGTAGACGGCGGCCGACGCGACCAGGCCGACGCCCAGCCAGGTCATGCCCACCCTCGTCGGTACCCGGCGGAACCAGTCGCTCCGGTAGGCGATGATGCCGAGGGCGAACAGGCTCACGTACTGCGGCAGATTGGCTGGCTCGGCAGGCACCACGAGCAGTGGCACCCATTCGTCGACGTGATACCACCACCGGACGATCCAGGTGACCAGGGCCAGGCCGATCACGAACCCCGCGATGGCGGGATGGTTCGGTGACGACCACGTTCTGTGGGGTCGCCCGGCTCGATCTGCGAACTTCCGCCACGCCACATACACGACCGTGTACAGCAGCAGGTCCCCGAGGAACCAAAGGTGGAAGTAGATGCCCTGCAAGCCGTCCTCGTACAGCGAGCGAACGAACTCGCCGAGTGCAGGGCGCGACTCGTACAGATAGACGATCGGCAGGTTCACCGCGAAGCCGAAGAGCACCAGCGGCACCCCGATGCGGGCCCAGCGTTCCTTGAGGAAGCGCCCAGGTCCCTTCCGGTCGTACGAGCGGGGGACGAAGTATCCCGCCAACAGGAACAGCAGGCCCAGGCCGACGGCGGCGTTCACGGTGAAGAACGGCCGGAACCAGTCGCTGCTGGTCGGATCGGTCACCGGCCAGACGCTGCCGGTGGGGCCGTACGCCTGGGCGGCGTGGTGAACGATCACCATGACGATGACCGCGACGCGCAACGCGTCGACGAACACCAGCCGCCTCCCGCTGCTCTCGGTAGCCACCGTCGGAGGCCGCTCCAAGACGGGCGACGTTCCAGACATCACGACGATCCTTCGTTCCATGCCCGAGTCCAGACCGGGCGGCTCTCCGCGACCGGTTTCGGCCCCTCATCACGCCACATCGGCTGAGGAGCGCTCGGGCCTGCTCGCGCCTTCACGCCGAGCAGCCTGCGGGTGACGGCGGTGCGACTCAGGGCCCACGCCGCGAGGGCGCTGGCGGCGAAGGACATCACCAGCAGGACGGGGAGCTTGACGGGGATGCCGGCGTCCCACCCGACCACGAAGAACGCCAGTGTGAGGATGAGCGGCTGGTGGACGAGGAAGAAGGGCATCGCTGAGTCAGCGACCGCCCCCGGGAGGGGCTTCCGGAAGCGGAGCACGCGCATGCCGACACTGAGTGCCGCCACTGCCCAGGCCCACCCCTGCAAGCTCAATAGCCCGATGAGCAAGAAGTACGTCGGCGTGTAGGCGGGATGCGCCTCCCACTCCTCCGTCCATGTGAACGGATCCAGCGCCCCGAGGGCGGCGAAGCCCACCACCCCGACCACGATGGCGGGGACCAGGTCCCGCCTGACCGCCGCCAGGAACCGGGGATCGGATGCGAGGACGTACCCGATCACGAAGAACGCGAAGAACCAGGCGAAGTCCCCCCAGTCGTGCTCGCCAGGGAAGCGGGCCTTGAGTGCGACGTGGGCCAGGGCGATCGGCACCCCGAACAGCAGCGATGAACCTCGCCACGAGCTGCGCTCGGCCAGCCACGCGGAGAGCCGCCTCCCCTGGGGCCCTCGGAGCCAAAGGAAGATCGGAAGGCCCAGGAAGGCGAACCACAGGAGCATGAGCAGGAACCAGAAATGGTAGTTCCAGGCCACGATCATGGGGTGGGGCCGGCCCGGCCACGAGACCGCCCACTGGGCTGCCTCGTCGAAGAACCTGGGGATGAACCCGATGAACGAGCCGTCCAACCAGCCTTCATGGCGTCCCTCGATGAAGCCCTGCACGGGCGACAGCAGGATCCAGGCGACCACGAGGGGGACGAGCAGCCGGCTCACCCGCTCGGAGCCGTAGCCGCGAGCCGAGCGGGATCGCAGCGAGAAGAAGGCCCCCGAGCCCGCCAGCAGGAAGAAGAGCCCCAGCCCCCACGGGAGGAAGAACACCAGCACCCCCGTGATCACGTCGGTCTGCTCGGCGTTCTTGAGGTGCCAGTCCATCGTGTCGAAGGGGTGAACGGCGTGGTACAGGAACACCCCGAACAGCGCCAGGACTCGAAGCCAGTCGAGGTAGTAGATCCGCTCGAGCGGTTGCCGGCGGACGTCCGCGGGCCCGGCCGCCCGCTCCTTGGTGGCGAGGAGCGGTGGGGCAATGACCAGCGGACGCCGGGCACGAACACGGCTCCAGGCTTCTGCCATGATTCCTCCGACCCTCGCGTCCATGACGAGCACCGTCAGTGCCGCCAACGGGAACGCCAAGGACCCGATCGGCCCCCCGTGAGCTTCCGGGCCCCGACGCAACAAGCCCTAACGCCTGGTGGCGACGAACAGCTCCGTGATGGCGCCGGTGAGGATGGCGCCGGCGATCGGGGCCACCAGCACGGCCACGGGAAGCCGGGTCGGGTCGGATCCGGTCACCGTGACGGGCAGGAAGATGCTCGTCAGCGCCACGGCCAGCCAGATGCCGCCAACGGCCAGGGCAAAGCCGGCCCACCGGCCCGCTCCGCCGATCGTCCGGGTGAGCGCCCTCACCACCGACCTCGTAGCGGCCAGCCCCGCCAGCAGGGCAACCACGACCGCGATCGGGAAGTGGTCATGCGTGGTGCCCGTCACCAGGTCCGGGGCGAAGATGCTCGTGAAGACGACCGCGACCCAGATGGCGAGGAGCGCCAAGCCACCGTAGATGTACGCACGCCTGCGCTCGACCGGAGTCCCGGTCGACCTCACCTCCACCAGCTCCGGAGGCCTGATCCTTGTCTCGCTCTGCATGGATATCACCTCCAGCCTCGACGCTATCGGCGGCCCCCGAAGCGGACTAGGGGCGGCGGGCCCCCCTCGAGCAGGTCCTTTTGCTTGGCCCCGAGGTCAGGGGCTGCCGGGTGATGGCTGCGGGTGGGGCAGCGCGGGCTTTAGTGCCCTGGGCGGGACAGAGAGGAGGCGACGATGGGCCTCACTTGGAAGGACGCCATGGCCACCCTGTTCGTAGCCGCAGCCGCGGCGGTGTACGCCCTATGGTTCAAAGGGATAGCGACGCCCGACGTGTCTACCAGCGTGATCGGGGCGGTCGTCCTCGGGCTCGGATGGGCGGCCTGCATGGCCAACCAGAGCGAGATGGCCGTCGTGTACGGAGTCGACCGGAGTCGGCGGCGATGGGCGAGCACGAATTCGGCAAGATCCGGGCGGGCGACGTGGTGGTGTGCCCGGTGACGTCACCGGCCTGGTCGGTGGTGTTCCCGAGCATGGGCGCCCTCGTCACCGACGGCGGCGGGATCCTTTCGCACCCGGCGATCATCGCTCGAGAGCACGGGATCCCGGCGGTGGTCGGCACCGGCAACGCCACCAGCCTGTTCCGAGACGGCCAGCTGGTGACGGTCGACGGGAGCGTAGGAGTGGTCGAGGTCGATTGATGGGGCGGCGAGACCGTCGATGCAGGAGTTCCTGTTCCTCCAGGAAGCGCTGGCCACGGCGGCCGCGGTGAAGGCTTCCCACACCCTCGGAGTGCTGGTTGACTGGAATCGGGCCCAGCGTCACCCGAGGAACTCGCTGCCCATTGTGGGATCGGTCGACGGGGAGCAGGGCTGCTGCTGTCGGCGCTCTCGGTCTGGCCACCCCACGCGACGACGCGTATGTTGGCTCCGACTACGTCTCGGGGCTGACTCGATTCATTTGACTCTGGGACCACCTGGGTGAAACCTTCCGAACGGACCGCCCGGCGGTGGCTCTCGATACTCGGGAGGCGGCGGAGGATCTGTACCCTGCTGCTCTGCCGCTCATGGGGGACCTTCGCGCGACCGCCGCCGAGGCGGTCGCGGACCGGCTGACCTCTCCGGGCTTGCGGGTGCTGGATGTGGGGCGGGGGCAGCTCCCTGGACCCTTGCGCTGGCGCGGCGAGATGCTGCCTGCCGGGTCACGGCGGTGGACTTCCCAGGGGTCATCGATGTCACCCAGCGAGCCGTCGCCGATGCCGGCTGCGCCTCCCAGTTCGAGTACCGAGATGGGGATGTATTCACCGTTCCCCTGGGGGACGGCGTGTACGACCTGGCGATCGCCGGCAACCTCTGCCACCTGTTCGATGAGGGATCGAACCTGTGGCTTCTGGAGCGGCTGTTCGTGGCGCTTCATCCCGTCGGCAGGCTGGCCATCCTGGACCTGCTGCCGGACGAGAGCCAGGATGGACCGCGCTGGGTGGCACTGTATGCGCTGGGGCTGTACCTGCGCACGAGCAACGGTCGGCCCTATCCCTTCTCCGCGTACGCTCGCTGGCTCACCGATGTCGGCTATGAGGCGATCCAGCGGTTCGACCTGCCCCAGACCACCATCAGTCTGATCACAGCTCACCGCCCGAGGCGAAGGGGATCAGGGTGAGTGTGCTGCAGGTGGAGGAGTCAGGAAGCGGTTCCGGCGGCTCGAGGTGCTCCGGGGCATCAGCCTCCGGGTTGACCGGGGCGAGGTGGTGGGCCTGGTCGGGGAGAACGGGTCGGGGAAGACGACCTTGCTGCGGATCACCTGTGGCCTCCTCCTGAGTCCGGGTAACGTGGCGTCCGGCTGAAGGTGCGTTCTTCCCACCAGCCTCCGGGATGACCGGCGCACGGCCGGTCCGGAGGCGACGGCCGTTCCCGCTGGAGGACTCGGAGACGCTCGATTCCCTTGCCGATGGAGAGCATCCCGAGGGCTTGGGCGGTCGCCCCCGGTCGGATCGAGCAGCCCCAGGGCTCGCCTCCGGTCGGCGGCCCGGTCCGTCGCATGAGCGGGCGTGCCCGTAGCGGGTTCGCGCCGGAGGGGCCTTGCGACCAGCCAGGTGATGGCGCGGCTCGATGAATGCAAATGCTCACCGCCCTCCTGCCACCAGGACAATCTGGTCGCCAGAGGCCGAGGCATTAAGGAGGCACGCCCCGAAGCACATCACCGGGTGAGGCATCGGGATGACGATGGTCAGGCCGCAGAGGACAACCCGAAGGCCAACCCGAGATCGAGTTGGTCCTTTCAGCCGAGTTGGGGGCGTCGTTGTGAGCCATCAGATGAGCAGACCGATGAAGGCATTGACCACGACTGTATGGCGGCCTCGAGCTGCATCTGGTTTCCCGTTTCCTCCGGGGAGCTACACCGGGCGTAGATGTGAGGCCAGACGCTGCCGTGAGGCGGGAGCCTCAGTCCCGCCAGCCCGGCCGGACCAGCCCCGACTCGTAGGCCATGACCACGAGCTGGGCACGGTCCCGGGCCCCGAGCTTCACCATGGCCCGGCTCACGTGCGTCTTGGCGGTCGCCGGACTCACGAACAACCGCTGGGCAATCTCGTCGTTCGACAGCCCCGCCGCGACGAGCGCCATCACCTCCCGCTCCCGATCGGTCAGCGGCTCAAGACCGGCGGCCGGCTGGGGGTCCTTCGCGTGGGCTGCGAACTCTTCGATCAGCCGCTTGGTGATGCCCGGCGAGAGCAAGGCCTCGCCACCTGCCACTACCCTCACGGCTTGGAGCAACTCTTCCGGCTCGGTGTCCTTGAGCAGGAACCCGCTCGCGCCGGAACGGATCGCCTCGAAGACGTACTCGTCGAGTCCGAACGTCGTGAGGATCACGACCCGGACGCCGGCCAGACGATCATCGCCGGCGACCCGCCGGGTGGCCTCCAGGCCGTCCATCTCGGGCATGCGGATGTCCATGAGCACGATGTCGGGCATGAGCTCGGACGCCAGGCGCACTGCCTCCTGGCCGTCGCCGGCCTCGCCCACCACCGCGATATCTTCCTGGGCGTCGAGGAGGGATCGGAAACCCGCCCGGACCAGACCCTGGTCGTCGGCCAGCACCACCCTGATCATGGTTGAAGCCTCTTTCGGCGCCAGACGGTTCCCCAGCGGGTCATGTTGGAACCACGTCGCTGACGGCGTACAGGCGCCATCGGTCCGGGATCCCCTTGAGAGCGTGCTCACCCTGGTCGACGAAGCCGATTCCGGATCCGACGACGAGGTCTTTGACCGTGCTCGATACGAAGACGTCCCCAGGCGGGGCGGATGCGGCCACCCGGGCACCGATGTGAACGGCAATCCCGCCCACGTCGTCCCCTCGCAGCTCGACCTCGCCGGAGTGCAGTCCGATACGGACCTCGACGCCCCCCACCCGCAGCTCGTCCCGGATGGCCACGGCGCAGCGAATGGCCCGAGCGGGCCCGTCGAACAGCGCCAGGAAGCCATCGCCGGTCGTCTTCGCGTCCTCCGTGCCTGGCCAGCTCCCGGCGGACCAGTGCGTCGTGGCGGTCCAGCAGGTCGCGCCATCGCTGGTCCCCGATCTCGGCCGCGCGCTGTGTGGACGAGACGATGTCGCTGAACATCACCGTGGCCAGCACCCGGCCGGCCTCCGACCCCGCCGGAAGCGGGGGTTCCCCTCCGCGGTTGGAAAACGCCGAGATCAGCCGACGGGTCACACCCGGGGACAGCAGCGCGTCGCCTCGGGCGACGGCCCGGACTCCCTGGACGAGCTCGGC